>CALMZF010000157.1 GCA_937870645.1 uncultured Paludibacter sp.
GAATCAAACCCTTTGCCGTAAACACCCACTACATTGGATTGTGTAACAAATGCATTTTGATCGATGCTTTTAACAAGACGGAAAATGGATGTGGATTCGGTTTTACGGGCAAGCACCACTATGATTTTTTGCGATTTCTTTGAATACCAGCCCATTCCGTCAATAATAGTGCATCCGCGCTTGATTTCAGAATTGATGTGGCTGGCCACTTCCTCGTATTTACTGGTAAAAATAAAAAACTGAACCGATTGCCGCATGCCGCTAATCATCAGATCGACAGCATAATACATCACGGCCATCACAATCAGACCGATAGCAATTTTTTCCACACTCTGAAAATAAAAAAATGAAGAGCCAACAATCAATACATCTACCAGCAACAGCACGCGTCCCATACTCACATGGCGGTATTTAGTGACTACCGCACCGATAATGTCGGTGCCCCCGGTGCTGCCATTGACTGAATAAACCAGCCCAAGTCCGGCTCCGCAAAACATGGCACCAATAATGGATGAAAGCAGCGGATCGGCATGAATAATCGGTCGGGTGATGTACACTTCCCCATATCGAAGCAAAAAAGTAAGTACACCTACACTGACTACTGTTTTGATAACAAAACTTTTACCCACAATTTTCCAGGCAATAATAAGTAATGCAGAATTGATAGTCAGGTAAGACACCCAAAGCGGAATTTCTGTTGTAGATTTGATGAGTACGGTGATACCAGCCAATCCGCCGGTTACAATTTTGTTGGGCAATAAAAACCCCGTCAAACCGAGCGCATACAGAATTAAACCGGCAAAAATCATTGAATAATCTTTCAGATAAAATGATTTTAGATAGTCTTTTGTCTCCATAATAATTGAATTTATACCAAAATTAAATCAATCATAAAAATCAAAAAATGCATTACTCAGATAACGATATTCACAATTTTTCCGGGAACTACTATCACTTTCTTCGGGGTTTTTCCCTCCAGGTATTTTTGTGTTTGTTCGTTTGACAGAGCAGTTTTTTCAACCTCTTCGCGGCTCATTTCGGCCGGAAGTGTGAGCGTAAAACGTACTTTCCCGTTGAATGAAACCGGATAATTTACCGAACTTTCTTTCAGATATTCTTCGTTGAATTGCGGCCACTGAGCATCGCATACCGTAGTTGTATTTCCCAACAGATGATACATTTCTTCGGCAATATGAGGTGCAAAGGGAGCTAAAAGAATGGTAAGGGGTTCCAGTATTGCTTTTTTGTTGCATTTCAGCGTATAAAGTTCATTTACACAAATCATAAATGCCGAAACTGACGTATTGTAGGAGAAAGTTTCAATATCACTGCCGATTTTTTTGATGGTTTTGTGCAATATTTTTAACTCTTCGGCAGTTGGAGCTTCATTACTAATATTTAAAGTGTCATCCTTGAAATATAATCCCCAAAGTCTTTTCAGAAAACGATGAACGCCGTCAATTCCGTTCGTGTCCCAGGGTTTGGATTGTTCCAGCGGACCGAGGAACATTTCGTAAAGGCGGAGTGTGTCAGCTCCGTACTTTTCTACAATATCATCGGGATTTACAACATTAAACATGGATTTTGACATTTTTTCAACCGCCCAACCGCAAATGTATTTGCCATCTTCCAGTATAAATTCAGCATTGTTGTATTCCGGGTTCCAGTTTTTGAATTTCTCAATATCCAGTATATCATTTGAAACAATATTTACATCCACGTGAATGGGTGTTACGTCATATTGTCCTTTTAAATTAAGTGAAACAAATGTATTGGTTCCCTGAATCCTGTAAACAAAATTGCTTCTGCCCTGTATCATTCCCTGATTAATCAGTTTTTTGAAGGGCTCATCTTTTGTTACAATCCCCAGGTCGAACAGGAATTTATTCCAGAAACGGCTGTAAATCAGGTGTCCGGTGGCGTGTTCAGTACCTCCGATATACAAATCGACATCCTGCCAGTACTCATTGGCCTCCTTGCCCACAAGAGCTTTGTCGTTTTTCGGATCCATATATCTCAGGTAGTAAGCAGAAGATCCGGCAAATCCGGGCATGGTGTTCAGTTCGAGGGGAAAAGACCTCCCCTCAATCCCCTCCGAAGGAGGGGAAGAGAGCGTATCATGTACTTTCTGCGATGTTGAGTAATTGCTCTCTCCTTCCCCTTTGGGGAAGGTTTGGGATGGGGTGTAGATCCAGTTTTTTGCCCGTCCAAGCGGCGGTTCTCCGGTTTCGGTAGGGAGATACTTGTCCACTTCGGGAAGTTCGAGCGGCAATTTGCTCTCATCAATCATGTAGGGTAATCCTTCTTTGTAATAGACCGGAAATGGTTCTCCCCAATAACGCTGACGACTGAAAATAGCATCACGCAAGCGATAATTTACCCTGACTTTTCCAATTCCTTTTTCTTCGATATATTCTTTTGCTTTCGCAATGGCCTCTTTCACGGTCAGTCCGTTCAGAAAACCGGAATTCATCATGATGCCTTCTTTGGCATCAAAACTTTCTTCGCTGATATCGGCACCCTCAATCAGCGGAATAATCGGCAGATTGAAATGTCGGGCAAACGCATAGTCACGGCTGTCGTGAGCCGGAACAGCCATGATGGCACCCGTTCCGTATCCTGCCAGTACATAATCGCTTATCCAGATGGGAATTTCGGTGCCCGATACAGGATTGACCGCATACGAACCGCTGAAAACTCCGGTTACACGCCGGTCGGCAATGCGTTCACGCTCGGTGCGTTTTTTTGTAGCAGCAATATAATCTACGACTTCCTGACTTTGCTCAGGCGTGGTGCATGTTTCCACTAAATCACTTTCCGGTGCCAGCACCATGAAGGTTACGCCGTAGATGGTGTCTGCTCTTGTTGTGAAAATATCAAATGAATAATCTTTGTCTTTTAATCTGAAAGTCATCTCTGCGCCCTCACTTCTCCCTATCCAGTTTTTCTGAGTTTCTTTCAGCGAATCGGTCCAGTCGATCTTGTCAAGCCCTTCGAGCAAACGCTGTGCGTAAGCAGATACACGTAAACTCCACTGACGCATCACTTTTTGCTCTACCGGATAACCGCCGCGAATGGAAAGTCCTTCGCTTACTTCATCGTTGGCAAGTACCGTACCCAATTGCGGACACCAGTTTACTTTCATATCGGCCAGGTAGGCAATACGATAATTCAACAGGATTTCCTGTTGCTCTTTTATTGATTTTGAATTCCATTCAGAGGCGGTAAAACTCAATTCGTTGGTACATGACACGTTTAAATTAGCTGTGCCAGATTTTTCAAAATGCTCTACTAATTCAGAAATTGGTCTTGCTCCCCCTCTATCGGAGGGGGTTGGGGGGAGGCTATAATAAGAATTAAACATTTGGATAAATGCCCACTGTGTCCATTTGTAGTAATCAGGTTCACAGGTACGCACTTCGCGGTCCCAGTCGTAGCAGAAACCGATTTTGTCAAGCTGTTCCCTATAACGGGTTATGTTTTTTTGGGTAGTTACGGCGGGATGCTGACCGGTCTGAATGGCATATTGTTCGGCAGGCAGACCGTAAGCATCGTAGCCCATGGGGTGAAGTACGTTGAATCCATTCAGCCGTTTATAGCGGCTGTAAATATCAGAGGCAATATAGCCGAGGGGATGTCCCACATGCAGTCCGGCGCCCGATGGATATGGAAACATATCCAACACGTAGAATTTCTGTTTTGCAGTATTGATATCCGTTTTGTAGGTTTTTTGATCTATCCAGTATTGCTGCCATTTCTGCTCTATTTCTCTGAAATTGTATTCCATAATAATTTGATAATGAGATGTGTACGAAAATATGTGTTTTGCCGTTATAAACGTGTGCAAAGGTACAAAAAATCATCAGAAAAAAGCGTCTTCTTTCGTAGAATAGTTTTGCAGTGCGATATGTAGCAGGCATGTGTATTTTTATTCGCAGAATTTGTTAATTATTGAAATTAATACATTTTTGTGGTTTATTTTTTTTTATTTAATGAGTTATATTCGATGATTTTTTATAGATTTGCAGGCTTTTTCTCACAGATGAGTTGTCGCTGTTATTACAATTAGGAATTAATTCTTCAAAAAATAGTTCAATTTAATAAGAATTATTCCATAAATAATATTATTTTTGTGGACTGATAAGGACCGACAATACCAAATATTGCGTTTCGTTTATATCTAAAATTAAGGAAAAAATGAAAAATAATTTTTTCAATTAATAATAAATCAAACAAAATTTTAAACCCGTGAATTTGGCTCAGCTAAAGTCACACAATTTTAAACACATTATGGCAAAACAAACTGAAACTAAAAAGAAACAGTCAAAGGGATTATCGAGTGCATTGGTGATTCTCCTTAGCTTTATCTTAGGGGTAATTATTTACAAATTTGTATTTGGTTCTCCAAGTAATTTTATTGACAACAATCCAGATAACAATCCTCTACAGGGTAATATGCTGGGTACTATTTACAAAGGAGGATTTGTTGTTCCTATCCTTTTAACATGGTTACTTTCTGTTATTGTATTAAGTGTTGAACGCTGGATCGCCATCAACAGATGCCGCGGTAAAGCTGATTTGACCAAATTCGTTTCTAGCGTAAAAGAAAAACTCGAAGCTGAAGACATTACCGGAGCAAAAGAACTTTGCGCAAAACAAAAAGGTTCAGTAGCAGCAGTTGTTAATGCTGGTTTGGATACTTATAAACTTATGACAAATGACACTACAGGTCTAAGCAAAGAACAAAAGGTTGTAACTATCAACAAAACAATCGAAGAAGCTACAGCACTGGAAATGCCGACTATGAACCAAAACCTTCCTGTAATTGCAACATTTACAGCCCTTGGTACTCTTACCGGTTTGTTTGGTACGGTACTCGGTATGATCCGTTCATTCTCTGCTCTTGCTGGTGAAGGTGGAACAGACTCTGCTGCTCTTTCTGTAGGTATTTCTGAAGCTCTTGTAAATACGGCTTTCGGTATCTTGACCGGTGCTTTGGCTGTAATTTCATACAACTACTTCACCGCAAAAATTGACAATATCTCTTACGCAATCGACGAAATCGGATTTTCAATAGTAGGTGTTTTCCAATCGAAACATTAATATTTGAATCGGATTCAACGAAGCGTAGTAATTAGGCACTGTTTTTATCAGCAGCTTAATTACCGATATTAAATTAGATTCAATTAATTAATAAAACGAAGAACAATGCCGAAAATAAAATTACCAAGAAAAGATACTTGGATCGACATGACCCCGATGAGCGACGTAATGATCTTGCTGTTGACCTTCTTCATGTTGACCTCTACTTTCCTGAAGCCTGAGCCGGTTAAGGTGAATACCCCCGGATCTGTTTCGGAAATAAAGATACCCGAAAAAAATATCTTCTCTGTATTAATTTCTCCTGATGGGAAAGTTTTTCTGGATGTTGATAATCCCGATGACCGAATTGCTATACTGGAACGGGTTGCTGCTGAATATCAAATCAATCTGACTGAAAAGGAAAAGAAAGATTTTAGTATTGCTACATCCTTTGGTACGCCTATTCAGCAATTCAAGGAATTCATGGCCATACCCGGAGAAAAACAAAAAGTTGAGCTGGCTAATTATGGTGTTCCAACCGACAGTACTGACAATCAATTTCAGGCTTGGGTGAAAGCGGCACGCGAAGTAAAAGGAAAAGACATGGTTATTGCTATAAAAGCAGACCAGGGCACTCCTTACAAGAAGATTAAGGCCGTAATGGGCTCTCTTCAGGACTTAAGAGAGAACAGGTACAATCTTATAACTTCATTGCGTGAAGTTAGTGCACCAAAACCAGATTAATAAAATCAATAAACTTTATTTTATTTAAATTGAAATAAGTTTTGAAGTAAAAAATTAAGAATATGTCAGCAGAAATTCAACAGAAAGATAGCGGCGGTAAAAAGAAAGCCGGCCACATGAAGAAATTGAGTACACGTATCGACTTCACCCCCATGGTGGATATGATTATGTTGTTACTTACTTTCTTTATGCTTGCCACGAGTATGAGCAAACCGCAGACAATGGAAATCGGTATGCCTACCAAAGATAAAGTTGAAGATAAGGACAAGAACGAAGCAAAAGCTTCGGAGGCTGTTACTATCTATTTATCCAAGGATCACAAGGTGTACTATTTTATGGGTATTCCTGAACTTGATAAACCAGACTTTTTAAAGCAAACCGACTTTTCACCCGAAGGATTAAGAAAAATCCTTATTCAGAAAAATGCTGCAATCGTAGCAAAGGTTAACGAACTTAAAGATAAAAAGTTAAAGTTACAAGTTACACAGGCAGATTATGAAAAGCAATTGTCAACACTGAAAAGTAGTCCCGGGACACCGGTAGTAGTTATCAAACCACTTGATAACTCCACGTACAACGATATGATTTCAGCACTTGACGAAATGCTTATATGTAATGTAGGTAAATATGCAATTACCGAATTGGATGCTAACGATAAAACGCTACTGAAAAATTCCAAAGTTCAGTATGAAGAAGCTCCAAAGAATTAATTAATTATCATTTAATAATTGAAAAATGGCAAAAGATGTTAATTTAACTTCTCAGGACTGGATCGATTTGATTTTTGAGGGAAAAAATAAAGCCTACGGAGCATATACGCTGCGTAAAAGTTCCCCCAAACGACATTTGGTAGCATTTCTCGGAGTAGGAACAGTAGCTGTACTTACTTTTCTTTCAGCGAGCCTGATAAATATGTATAATCAGAACCGCAAAAAGGAATTGATGACTGAAGTAGCTCAGATGTCGAATATCAATATGAAAAAGGCAGAAGTGCCAAAAGAAAATATTGAGAAACAATTCAAAGCGCCTCCACCACCAGAGTTGAAAAGTAGTATGAAATTTACTGCCCCGATAATCAAAAAAGATGAGGAAGTGAAAGAAGAAAATGAGGTAAAATCTCAGGAAGAAATAACGGAATCAAAAGTAGCGATTTCGGTGGCCGACGTAAAAGGTACCAACGAAGAAACAGGTGTGGATATTGCTACACTTCAGGAACATAAAGTAATCGTGGCAGAAGAAGAACCCGAAAAGGTGTTCGAAGTGGTGGAACAACCACCATCGTTCCCCGGAGGTGATGCTGCGCTGATGGAATACCTGAATAACAATATCAGTTATCCGGCTATTGCACAGGAAAATAGTATTCAGGGAAAAGTAACCTGCTCATTCGTGGTTGGTAAAGATGGCTCTATCCAGGATGTTCGTGTTGAACGCAGTGTAGACGCAAGTCTCGACAAGGAAGCTGTAAGAGTAATCAAATCAATGCCTAAATGGATACCCGGAAGACAAGGTGGTAACGCCGTAAAGGTAAAATACTATCTTCCAGTTTCATTTAGACTACAGTAACAGTATAACCTTAAAACAAAAAACAGAATTTAATCCGGCTTGTTTTTTTACAGGTTCAGATTAAATTTTGTTTTTGTTACATATTGTGTGTTTGTATTTAATCTTTCACAATTCAATATGTTAAGTCTAACCTAAACCACTGAATAATAAGCATATCATGTGAGTAAAATTTTTATTTTTCTGAAACAAGTTATATGTATTATTTGTTTCATTAATGATTGATGAATAAGTTTGAAAACATATTAAACAAAAAATTAAATAATCTATTTGAGTAGTACAGGTCAATCTCTTACATTTTATAACCATTTTCTTTCAAAAAATAATTGTATGAAAAATTTTCATATTTTAATCGTTTTATTGCTAAGCATAGCTTTCCTCTCTTCGTGTGGAGGAAAAAAAGAAGTGAAAAATGAAAACACTACTACCAGCGGTTATATCAAAATAGCGGTAGATCAGACAATGCAAAAAGTGATACAGAATGAAATAGATGTGTTCGAAGGACTATATCCCGCCAAAATAGAACCTGTATATACCACCGAAACTGAAGCAATTGAACTACTCAAAAAGGACAGCGTCAGATTAATAGTAACTGCCCGAAAACTTACCGAAGGTGAAATGATTTTTTTCGAGGAAAAAAAATTCCAGCCAAAAAATGTACGTATAGCCATTGATGGGATAGCACTTATTATTCATCCTCAAAATCCGGATTCCATCATTAATGTAGAAAACGTAAAAAAAATATTAACCGGTGAATACACCAAATGGAGTGAAATTTACCCGGGATCAAAATTAGGAAAAATTCAGGTAGTATTTGACAACACAAAATCAAGTACGGTGCGGTACGCTATTGATTCAATATGCAGGGATAAACCAATTTCTCAAAATCTAAGCGCTTTGGAACTTAATGAAGAAGTGGTGGATTATGTCTCAAAATCACCGGCAGCACTCGGCTTCATCGGTGTTAATCTCATAAGCGACGATGCCGACACTACAGCTATTGATTTTACAAAAAAAATTCAGGTCATGCGTGTGTCAAGAGAAGATAAAGCTGACAGATACAATAGCGTACAACCCTACCAGTACTATATTTACACACACCAATACCCGTTTGTTCGCGACATTTACTTTATAGTTAATGATCCACGTGGCGAACTACCCAGAGGATTTTCACGCTTCGTGGCGAGCGATAAGGGTCAACGAATAATCAAGCGTTCAGGATTATTGCCATCCACTATGCCGATAAGTACCGTACATATCAAGGACTGAACTAATATGTAAAATTTTTAGGCATAATTATTGAACAGAATAATATAATAACTAAATATAAACAATTAAATGATTGAGAAAATGAAAAAAGCTATGATTTTAGCCTTACTTGTAGGCGTGGTAACTTTTGTTTCTGCAGGCAACAAGATGGCAACAGATTATTACGAAGCTGGTGATTATGCAACTGCAAAAACACACTTCCTTGCTGGCAATGTGGATGCGATGGACAGTTACTACCTGGGTCAGATTTATTTCAAACAAAACAAAATGGATTCGGCAAAGTATTATTTTGAGAAAGGATTACAGATTGACCCTGCAAATTCTTATAATACGGTGGGATTGGCAACGGTTAAAATGGCAACCGATCTTAAAGGTGCCGATAATATGCTGAAAGCAGTTTCGAAACTCAAACAATACAAAAAAGATGCTGGTATTTTTACAGCAATAGCTGAGGCTTACCAACTCAATAATAATGATTTACAAGCAAAAGCTTTTCTGGCCAAGGCCAAAAAAGCCAATAAGAAAAGTGCGCTTCCTTATATTATTGAAGGTGATAAGTTCCTTTCCCAAAAAAATAACGGAGAAGCTGCTGTGAGATATGAAAATGCAATCTATTTTGATCCAAATTCAAAAGCAGCATTGTTGAAACTGGCTAATCTTTACGAAACTACCAGAACTCAACTGGCTTTCGAATATCTTCGGAAGGCTATTGACGTTGACCCACAGTATGCCATTGCTTATTCCAATTTAGGAGAAATGAGCTATCGTAAGGGATTTTACCCTCAAGCGATGGAGGCGTACGAAAAATACCTTGGATTAGTAAAGCCTACACCCAAAGATTATGCGCAGTATGCTACCATTCTATACTTCAATAAGCAGTACTCAAAAGCACTCGAAGCTATTAGCAAAGCGCCACAGGATTATGTAATGGACCGTCTGAAAATGTACAGTTTAAATGAACTTGGTAATTTGAGCGAAGCCGAAGCAATTGGAGCTAAATTTATGAAAGAAACACCTGTCAAGGATGTTATTTCACTGGATTATACCACGTATGCTAAAGTTCTTGCCAAGGCGAAAAAATACAACGACGCTGCTGCAAATTATGAAGCTGCATTCAAACTGGATACTACCAAACTACAATATGTGAGCGAAGCGGCTAAAGCATATGAAAGAGCTAAAAATTATCCCAAAGCAATTGAAAATTATCAACATGCAATTAGCTCAAATCCAGGTCATTCCATGGCTGACATATACACACTGGGTGGCGCATACTACAATGCCGGACTGGATACCGTGGCTACCAAGGACAAAGCAGCCCGAAAAAAATATCTGTTGAAAGCCGACAGCACATTTAAATCTATGAGCGTAAAATTCCCGGACCATTATCTGGGCTATCTGTCAAGTGCCAGAACGAATTCTGCTCTTGACCCCGAAACAACCGAAGGACTTGCTAAGCCATATTACGAAAAAGCACTGGAAGTAATGCTTCCATCTCAAAATGAACGTAAAGCCGAAATTCTGGAATGTTATCGTTACCTTGGATATTATTATTATGTAAAAAATGAATTGGTACAGTCCAAAACATTTTGGAATAAAGTGCTTGAAATCGATCCAACGGATGCCGTATCACTGCAGGTGATAAAAAGCATTGATTCAAGCCTGAAGAAAGGAAAATAGTTTAATTATAAGTTATTAGCAAAAAAGGCTGCCTGACTGGTAGCCTTTTTTGCTTCAGTAAAAATTGTTAACTTTGCACTCCATAAAATATTAAGTTTTGAAGAGTTATAAAACCCATACATTATCAAATGGTCTTCGGTTGGTGCATTTACCCGGAAATTCACTTGTTTCATACTGTGGTGTAATTATTAATGCCGGTTCACGCGAAGAAAAAAAAGGTGAGTATGGAATGGCTCATTTTATTGAGCATATGCTTTTCAAAGGAACAGAAAAACGAACATCGCGTCAAATAATCAACCGCCTTGAAGATGTGGGAGGCGAGCTTAATGCCTATACATCTAAAGAAGAAACAGTGGTTTACGCTGGTTTCCTGAAAGAATATACCGAAAGATCCATCGAATTAATAGCCGATATTGTTCAAAATTCTGTATTTCCGCAAAACGAAATTGACAAAGAAATCGAAATCATTCAGGATGAAATTCAATCGTACAACGACAGCCCTTCCGAATTGATTTTCGATGATTTTGAAGAATTACTATTTAAGCCCAATCCCATGGCGCACAATGTATTGGGAAATAAGAAAAATATTGAACACTTCGACACTGCCAGAGCGCTTGAATTCTATCACAGTCACTATTTGCCCACCGAAATGGTATTCTTTTCATTGGGAGCAGTCGATTTTGATAAAATTGTACGATGGTGCCAGAAATATTTTATTGAATCAGAGCGTAACAGAAAAGTAAATACCCGAATTGCTCCACCGGTACAGCCGGCTGAACAAAAAGTAGTTAAGCGAAACACTCACCAGATTCACTGTATGATCGGAACACGGGCTTATGATATCAACCACCCCGACAGGATGATACTTTATCTGTTGAATAATATCCTGGGTGGACCGGGCATGAATAGCCTGCTGAACTTATCGCTGCGCGAAAAACATGGATTGGTTTATAATGTGGAAGCAGAATATCAGGCGTTTACTGATTGTGGCTGGTGGGCGGTATACTACGGCTGTGATCCCGAAAATGCGGACAAATGCGAAAATTTGGTGCGTCAGGAACTGGCTTCGCTTTGCCTAAACCCTATTAAAGAACATAAACTTAATAAGTATAAATTGCAATTGATGGGACAAATAGCCATTTCGTCGGAGAACAAAGAAAATCTGGCATTGTCGCTCGGTAAAAGTTACTTACGTTTTGGGAAGTTTGATGGGATGGACGAAGTACGTAAGAAAATTAATACCATCACCTCTGAAGAATTACAGCGAGTAGCGATTGAAATTTTCAATCCTCAAAATCTGACATTATTGAAATATAACTGATGAATATTGACGATTACATATTGCAGCACATAGACCCCGAACCTGAATATCTCACCCGGCTCAACAGGGAAACATGGATTCGTATGCTTAATCCCATCATGTGCTCCGGACATTTGCAGGGAAGGGTGCTGAGTATGCTCTGTAAAATGATACAACCGGTCCATGCACTGGAGCTTGGAACTTTCACCGGTTATTCGGCCTTGTGCATAGCTGAATCGCTGCCCGAAAACGGTGAACTCGATACCATTGAAAGCGATGATGAGCTTGAAGAATTTATTTTACGAAATTTTGAAAAAACTTCCTTTGAAGATAAAATTAATTTGCTGATTGGTAACGCTTTGGACATAATCCCGACACTCGATAAAACATACGATCTGGTTTTTATTGATGCCGACAAACGCGAATATGAAGCCTACTATGAAGCTGTATTGCCCAAAATCAGACAGGGTGGATTTATTCTGGCCGATAACACACTTTGGTCAGGCAAAGTGGTGGAAAAAGTACATCAAAACGATCAGCAAACTCTTGGAATTTTACGGTTCAATGAACTAATAGCCACTGATAACCGGGTGGAGAAAGTCATTCTCCCCCTGCGCGACGGTCTCACTTTAATTCGTAAAAAGTAAATATCTATAAAATGACTATCGAGAAGTATAAATACGAACTGGAATTTAAGGTTCGCGATTATGAATGTGATTTACAGGGCATTGTGAACAATGCTGTCTATCAGAATTATCTTGAACATACCCGACACGAATTTTTGCTTAATCATCAGGTGAGTTTTTCAGATCTGCATGATCAGGGCATTGATGCAGTGGTGGCAAGGATTGAGATAGCCTACAAGTATCCGCTTCGCTCAGGCGATAAGTTTGTGTGCAAATTGTATGTAGTGAAAGAGGGTGTAAAGTATGTTTTTCATCAAACTATTTACCGGAAACCCGACAATCAACTGTGTGTAACTGCCAAAGTGGCTACAGTGGTTACAATTGATGGAAAACTGACAGCCGACTTCGAATTATTTGACCGATTGGTAGAACAAACTAATGCCTGAAATTCATAGGAGAGGTCAACATTATTGCAATTAAATTGTTTGTTAAACAAATGTCAGATTATGAATGAATTTTTAGAGAGAGAAGAAAAAATAGTCAGGATGCTCAAAACAGTTTTTGATCCTGAAATTCCCGTAAATATCTATGATTTAGGCCTTATTTACCGCATTGAACCCCAGGAAGATAACAGCGTGGACATTGATATGACCCTCACAGCCCCCAATTGTCCTGCAGTAGATTTTATCGTGGAAGATGTGCGCATGAAGGTAGAAAGCATACCCGGTATCAGCGAAGCCCGAATTAACATCGTATTTGATCCACCCTGGGACAAAGATATGATGTCAGAGGAAGCAAAACTTGAACTGGGCTTTTTATAATTCATCGATAGAGACGCAAAATAATGCGTCTTTATTGTAAAAACACATACTACATGATCTATTTTATTGCAGATGCACACCTTGGTTCCAGGTTGGTAAAGGATCCCAGAAAGCACGAAATGCGGCTTGTAAACTGGCTCGACAGGGTAAAAAAAGATGCCGAAGCTATTTACATGCTGGGCGATATGTTCGATTTCTGGTTCGAATATAAATCCGTTGTTCCCCGGGGATTTGCCCGTTTTCTGGGAAAAATGGCCGAACTTACCGATAGCGGCATCGAAATTCATTATTTCACCGGCAATCATGATGTTTGGACATTCGGGTATCTCGAGCGTGAAATCGGGTTGATTGTACATCGCGGTAATGAAACAATAAATATCCATGGGAAAAAATTCTTTCTCGCACATGGCGATGGCCTTTTTGTCGATGACAAAGGATTTAAACTCATCCGAAGTATATTTCACTGTAAAATCTGTCAGAAAATGTTTCAGTGGATACCACCCGATATAGGACAAAATTTTGGCTATAACTGGTCTAAAAACAACCGATTGAAAATTCAGGAAATTGAGAATAAGTATCAGGGAGAAGAAAATGAAACACTTGTAATTTTTGCTAAAAATTATGTGAAATCTCATGAGGTTGATTTCCTGATTTTTGGTCACCGGCATATTGAACTGGATTTGCAGCTCCAAAACCAAAGCCGGATAATTATTCTGGGCGATTTTGTCGGGATTTTCTCCTACGGAATTTTTGATGGTGAAAATTTCTGGCTGGAAACCGATACAGATGAAAATTGATATTGTAATTAAACAAAGAACAGGCTTAATTCTTCTTAGAGTTAAGCCTGTTTTTGTATAGTATCTAGTCTTTGTTAAAACTGAACCCGCACCAGTACCGGATTGTGATCGGATGTATACTTGTCATCTACTTTTTCATCTATCACTTTGTAGGTCAGTATGTTTACATTGTTTTTCACAAAAACGTAGTCTATCAGTTCCCTTTCTTTCAGAGGTAGGCGTCCGAAATCATGGAATGTCCAGTCGGGACCTTCGACAGTAGGTGATACCGCGTGTGAGTCGGTGAGATGTAATGGATTTGATGTATCGGTCAGAATCTTGATTGTTTCCGATTCGGGTGTCGAATTAAAATCTCCTGTTACGATGACGGGCAGTTTTTTCGCATAAAGTTTTACTTTTTCAAGTATCAGTTTGGCACTTTCTGTTCGGGCTTTTTTACCCACATGGTCAAAATGTGTATTCAGTACAAAGAAAATTTTTCCGGTTCTGTTATCTTTCAGTTTGGCCCAGGTGGCTATGCGTTCGCAGGCTGCATCCCAGCCTTTATTACCCACTGCAAGTGGGTTTTCGCTGAGCCAGAAATATCCCGATCCGGTTTCTGTCAGTTTATTGTGATTATAAAAAATGGCGCTGTATTCACCTTTTTCCATTCCATCCAGCCGTCCTACACCGATGGAGGAATAGCCGGGCAGCAACGCCTCCATATCCAGCAGCTGATTGTGAAGAACTTCTTGAGTTCCTATTATGTCTGCTTCATAGTATCTGATAGTATTGGCTACAATGTCTTTTCGGTTTTTCCAGTTGTTTAAGCCATCCTTTTCGCTATCCAACCGTATGTTGAAAGTCATTACATTCAACTCCACAGGACTGGTGACCTGGTAGGCTGATTTTTGTGCAAAACCCATCAATGACAGTAATGATAGAAGGAGAATAGAAATTTTCTTCATGATAATAACAAAGTTTAGTGATTATAGCTCAGATATATCAATCTTCATGCCAGATTAATATTTGCCTTTCCATAAAAACCGGAGCCATTCATTCATTTTCTTTTCTGCAGCATTTTCCTGCACTTTCCAGATGCGCTTGTCCTTTATTTTATCGGGTAGAAACTGTTGATTGACAAAATTATTTTCAAAATCGTGGGCATATTTATATCCCTTGCCGTAATCCAGATTTTTCATCAGTTTGGTAGGAGCATTGCGCAAATGCAATGGTACGGGCAGATTGCCCGTTTGTTCCACCAAAGCCAGCGCTTCGTCTATAGCCAGATAGGCCGAATTGCTTTTAGGCGATGACGCCAGGTAAACGGTAGTTTCAGCCAGAATGATGCGGCCTTCGGGCCAGCCGATTTTATGCAAGGCATCAAAACAGGTATTGGCCAGCAGCAATGCATTCGGATTGGCCAGTCCGATATCTTCTGCAGCCGATATCACCAGACGGCGGGCAATAAACTTCGGATCCTCGCCGCCGGCTACCATCCGTGCCAGCCAGTAAATAGCACCATCGGGATCGCTGCCGCGTATGGATTTAATAAAAGCCGAAATAATGTCGTAGTGTACCTCACCGTCTTTATCATACGCCATGGGGTTTTGTTGAAGGCGATTGGTTACGGTCTCATTGGTTATGTGAACTTCCGGATCCGATTCCGAGTTGACTACTAATTCAATTATATTCAGCAGTTTACGGGCATCGCCACCCGAAAACCGAAGCATGGCTTCTTTTTCGTCAATAAAGATATTTCTTTTCTTTAATTCCACATCGTTTTTTATCACCCGATCGGCCAGTTCCAGTAGATCGTTATCGTCCAGAGGTTTAAGCACATATACCTGACAGCGTGAAAGCAGCGGAGTAATTACTTCGAATGAAGGGTTCTCGGTGGTGGCGCCAATGAGAGTCACTGTCCCGTTTTCAACTGCTCCCAGCAGCGAATCCTGTTGCGATTTGCTGAACCGGTGAATTTCATCAATAAAAAGAATAGGATTAGCCTGAGAGAAGAAACGACTTGATTTAGCTTTCTCAATCACTTCGCGCACATCCTTGACGCCCGACGAAACAGCGCTCAGCGTGTAAAACGGCCTTTCGAGCTGATTGGCTATTATCCTGGCCAGGGTAGTTTTGCCAACACCCGGAGGTCCCCAGAGTATGAAAGAGGCGATATGACCGGAGTCTATCATCGACCGCAAAATGGCATTATTACCCACCAGATGTTTTTGTCCGATATATTGGTCGAGCGTCTGCGGACGCATGCGTTCAGCAAGTGGAGCCATTTTTATCTTTATTTTTTAGTATCCTGAAGGAAGAGAAACGAAAATGTAGTTTTTACAAAATTACAAAATATAATTTTAGAATCAGTCCGGAATTGAAAGTACTTAAAACGAAAAAACCGGATTTTTTATCCGGCTTTTTCAGAAATATCAACTGGTTTTATATTCGGTTGTCGAAATGATACGCATTATTATAGATAAAGAAACACGATCCTCCTTTTATTTTCTCTATGATTGGCTTATTGAGTTCCTGAGGTACTGCCGGACAGCCCTGACTGCGGCCGATATATCCCTGAGCGTTTATCATCCGCTGGCTCACATAAGGAGCACCATGCAGTACAATTGCCCGGTTCAAAGCGTTGCTGTTCTCTTTTTCCAACCCTATGAGTTTTAGCGAGTATCCGTTTTTACCGTTGTATGATGCATCGGTAAGATAAAATCCAAGACTGCTCTGATAGGATTGAGGTCTGTTACTGAAGTATTTAGCTGTTTCCTGGCCGGTATTACGGCCGTGTGCAGTCCAGGTATTGAATAGCATTTTGAAATTTTTTACATCAATAATGTACATGCGCTTGTTGTAGCTTGGTTGGTCAAAATCAACGATGGTAATAATGGAATCATTGTGAAGCATTCCTTTTTGTTTCAGTTCTTTGTAACCATTTATGGCATAATCAAAAGCCACTTTGGAAAGTCCTTTCTGATCAAGATGCAGACTGTCATACACCGATTCAATGGTTGGTTGCAATAATACCGTAATTGGAATTGGTTCGCTTTCGGTAGTTTTTGATGGTTTTTTTGATCCTGAAATGCAGGGAATGGTGATGGCAATGATAACTAAAATTGCAAGAAATTTTTTGAATGGAAAAATCATAGAATACAGAATGAGTGAATAATATCAGTACGCATTTAAAAACGTACTAATTCGGAATAATTGTGCAAAGTTACGAACAATAAAGTTAACATGCTGATTAACAATCTGTTTTAACTTTAAAATTGTGGTTATTTAAGAACTTTTCAGAAGATTGGGAGCTATTTCCCGACTAACTTGCCGAAAGCTTAAGAAAACTTTACAGATTGAAAATCTGAATTTAAGAAAATCAATTATCTTTGTTGAAGTAAAAAAAACTCACCTTCATTTAGCCCCGATCAATATGAATGAAAATGGAATGGAAAACAAGGAATTTGTCAAATTGATGATTAAAATATTATTGGCAGTTGTGGCATCGGTCGGATTATTAATCACCTTACTTTATTTTTTTACCGGCAAATAAATGCTTTTAGTTATGAGTTTTCAATAATATCTATTGGAAAATGAAAAGAACAAATTACTCAGCACTGATTTTTTTTATCACCACGGTGGTTTTGGCAGTCATGCTTATTCAGACCAAAAGAGCAGAACGGAAAGCGATTTACGACAGTACTACGGTATTGAATAAAATTGTATTTGTACAGGAACTGACGCTTGTCAGGTACAACTATGCCGGAGTGATAAGTTTCAAGGATTATATGACCATAATGAATTTTCAGGTGCCACTCACCGAAAAGTTTTTTTTATTGAAATACAACGGGTATATCAAAGCCGGTGTCAATTTGAAAGGAGCAACCGTGAAAGTGGATGGAAAAAGTGTGGTCGTTCAACTACCAAAAGCGCAAATTTTCGAAACTGTAATCGATGAGAAATCCATCCGGGTATATGATGAAAGCATGAATGCTTTCAATCCCATCTCCATCAATGATTATAACAAAGCCATATTGAAAGAAAAATTAACGATGACTAAAAGTGCTGTAAATCAGGGAATACTGGACGATGCTTCCAGACAGGCACATTTGATAATTACTTCGATATTGACAGAAATGGGTTATGAAAAAATTCAGGTTGTTGATGTTAAATCACTGATACTACCCGGCAAGGAGTAGTACTCTCATTTTTTTTATCGGAGATGCTAATTTCATTCGGTTATTTATCCCGAAATAAACGTTTTTTTTCCATAGAATCCATACCTTTGTGGTCGTTGTAAAACAAGAAACACCTTATAAATAAAATTACTATGTATCAGGAATTTAAATCACATTTACAAACTGAACTTACCAATATCTGGGAAGCAGGTCTGTACAAAAATGAACGAATCATCGTTTCACCTCAGGGAGCAGTAATCCGTGTAGCCGATGGAAAAGAAGTACTTAACTTCTGTGCTAACAATTATTTAGGCCTCGCCAATAGCCAAACTCTTAAAGACGCCGCAAAAGAAGCCATTGACTCTCACGGCTACGGTGTTTCTTCCGTTCGTTTTATCTGCGGAACTCAGGATTTGCACAAACAACTGGAAGCATCCATCTCCCGATTTTTTGGAACAGAAGATGCCATTCTTTATGCTGCCTGCTTCGATGCCAACGGTGGTGTATTTGAGCCCCTGCTCAACGAAGAGGATGCCATTATTTCCGACGCTTTAAATCACGCATCCATTATTGACGGTGTACGTCTGTGTAAAGCACAGCGGTATCGCTATGCTAATGCAGATATGGCCGATCTGGAAGAACAACTTAAAAAGGCTCAGGCTCAACGCTACCGACTCATTGTGACAGATGGGGTTTTCTCTATGGATGGCAATGTCGCTCCGCTTGATAAAATCTATGAACTGGCCGAAAAATACAATGCCATGGTCATGATTGACGAATCGCACTCAGCCGGTGTGGTTGGCCGAACCGGACGCGGTGTTACCGAACGGTATAACTTACGGGGAAAAATTGAAATCATCACCGGAACCCTCGGAAAAGCCTTTGGTGGGGCAATCGGGGGATTTACAACCGGAAAAAAAGAAATTATCGAATTGCTTCGTCAGCGTTCACGTCCCTATCTGTTTTCAAATTCCATTCCCCCGATGGTTGCTGCAGCAGGCATCAAAATGTTTGAGATGATAGATGCCACCAACGAACTGCAGGACAAACTGCACACCAATACCGAATATTTTGTGAAACGGATGAAAGATGCCGGTTTTGATATCAAACCGACAGAATCTGCCATTTGTGCCGTAATGCTTTATGATGCCAAACTCTCGCAGGATATAGCTACACGCCTGCTCGATGAAGGCATCTACGTAACCGGTTTCTACTATCCGGTAGTGCCCAAAGGACAGGCGCGTATACGGGTACAGATATCTGCCGCTCATGAACCCCAACACCTGGATACATGCATCGCTGCATTTACTAAAGTAGCAAAAGAATTTGGTGTAATTAAATAAAGAACTGAGCCTCTTTTTCGAAATCTCAATAACAGAAAAACTCTCCTTATCTAATGGAGACAATAACCCAATAATAAAATAACTAAATAACTAAATATGAAAGCATTAGTAAAACTACGGCCTGAAAAGGGTATCTGGATGGATAATGTTCCGGTTCCTGAAATAGGTATTAATGACGTGCTGATAAAAATAAAAAAAACAGCTATATGCGGTACAGATCTCCATATTTATAAATGGGACGACTGGTCACAAAAAACCATCAAGACCCCCATGACCATTGGTCACGAATACATGGGTGTGGTAGTGGATAAAGGTGCAGGTGTGAAAAACGTGAAAATAGGCGACCGTGTTACCGGTGAAGGCCACATAGCTTGTGGACACTGCCGTAACTGCCGCAGGGGAAAACTACACGTGTGTGAAAACACTGTCGGAATTGGAGTAAATCGCGATGGTGCTTTTGCCGAATATCTTTCGTTGCCCGAAGTGAATGTGGTGCATCTCGATGACCGTATTCCTGACGAAATAGCCTCTATCATGGATCCGTTCGGTAATGCCACCCATACGGCGTTGTCATTCCCTGTGCTGGGCGAAGATGTACTTATCACCGGCGCCGGCCTGATTGGAACCATGGCAACTGCGATATGTAAATTTGCCGGTGCCCGTAATATCGTGGTAACCGACCTGAGCGAATACCGACTTGAAATTGCCCGTAAAATGGGTGCAACCTATACTGTAAATGGAAAAAATGGCGAAACTGTAGAAGGAGCCCGCAAAGAACTTAAACTTCGCGGGTTTGATGTCGGTTTGGAAATGTCGGGGGCACCAGTAGCATTCCGCGAAATGATTGATAATATGTACAACGGTTCAAAAATAGCTTTGCTTGGGATTTTACCCAATTCTACTACTGTTGACTGGAATGAAATTATTTTCAAGTCATTGACACTCAAGGGTATTTATGGCCGTGAAATGTGGGAAACCTGGTATAAAATGCAACAGATGTTGCTCACGGGTCTGGATCTTTCTCCCGTGATTACACACCGGTTCTCTATCGACGATTTCCAGCAGGGATTCGATGTAATGGAAAGCGGACAATGCGGTAAAGTTATTCTGAACTGGGATTAGAAAGCTTACATTACAATTATTACATGTTTCATTTCTAAAACGAAAACCACCCAGCTGAGGGTGTTCAAAAAAAAACCTGTGAAGAATTTTCTTTACAGGGTTTTTTTAGTTGTAATGAGGCATTATTAAAACCAACGAACAGTGGCAAAATCCTGACGATGGGGTAATAATTCATTCTTTGGAAACATGCGATAACTGGTTTTGTACACACCAGCCTGATGAAGCTTGAAAGTCAGGTTGAAGAACATTTTGCTTCCTTCCGTTTTTACCAGATTCATCTCGGAGGCTTTGAAGAAGTGGTCAACATTGTTTCTATCGGTAGAAATTGTTACCATTTCAATGCCAATGTTTTTCTCATTGTTCATTTTGGTATCGATAACTACATTTGCTTCGTAGTTTTCACCCACCTGCGGATTGGTAATGAATTTTTCAGTAGTGCTTACACTTACTACTTCGATGTTATTCCATCCTTCAGACAATGTTTCTTTCCAGGCAGCCAGTTCTTTGGCCACTTTGAAATCGTTGGCCTTCAATAAACCACCTCTTTTTGCCAGTTTGTTGTAGAACCTTTCAAAGTAATCATCCATCATACGTTTTGTGGTAAAACACGGAGTAATCTGAGCGATTGAATTCTTAATGTATTGAATCCATTCCGGAGAATATCCTTTGGTGTTTTTAGCAAAATACAGGGGAATTATCTCATTTTCAAGTATATTGTAGATGGTGATGGCATCCAGTTTGTCCTGAAATTCCTGATTTTGGAAGGTCCGTTTTTCGGTCAGCGCCCAACCTGCGTTTTTCCTGTATCCTTCGTACCACCATCCATCGAGTACCGAAAAATTCAGTACGCCATTCATCTGAGCTTTTTCGCCCGAAGTACCGGAAGCTTCCAGTGGTCGGGTAGGTGTGTTGAGCCAGATATCCACCCCCGAAATCAGACGTTTGGCAAGACGCATATCATAGTTTTCGAGGAAAATCACTTTACCCAGGAACTGCGGCATGTGTGAAATTTCCACAATACGTTTGATAAGGCCTTTGCCTGCTCCATCGGCGGGGTGTGCTTTGCCGGTAAAGAGAAACTGTACGGGATGAATGGGATCATTTACGATTTTTTCCAGTCTTTCAAGGTCGGTGAAAAGCAAATGTGCCCGTTTGTAAGTGGCAAAACGCCGGCCAAAGCCGATTATCAGGGCATTGGGATTGATTGAATCCAGTATCGAGACGATTCGCGACGGGTCACCCTGATTTTTCAACCAGCTTTCCTGAAACTGATTACGGATATATTCCACCAATTTGTTTTTAAGCGACATCCGCAGATTCCAGATTTCCTGATCGGGTACCTGATGAATTTTTTCCCAAATTTTCAGATTGGACTGATCTTCGTAAAAAGCTTTGGTAAAGTATTTTTCGTAGAGTGCCTTCCATTCCGATGAAGCCCAAGATGGCAGATGAACGCCGTTGGTGACGTAGTTTACATGTGATTCCTCGGGGAAATAACCTTTCCAGATGGGAGCAAACATTTTTTTTGACACTTCGCCGTGAAGCCAGCTCACACCGTTTACTTCCTGGTTGGTATTGCAGGCGAATACACTCATGTTGAATTTCTCGTTGGAGTCACCCGGATTTTCGCGTCCCATATCCATAAATTCACCCCATGAAATTTGTAATTTTGCAGGATATTCGCTCATGTATCTGCCAAACAAGCCTTCGTCGAAGCTGTCGTGACCGGCAGGTACAGGGGTGTGAACCGTATAGAGAGAACTGGCACGAACCACTTCAATTGCCTGGTTGAAAGTAAGATGTTCGTCCTGAATTAAGTCAACCAGACGTTGTACATTGATAAGTGCTGCATGACCCTCGTTGCAATGGTAAATCTGTTTTTTGATACCCAGTTTTTTCAGGGTCAGAATACCGCCAATACCCAGCATGATTTCCTGTTTCAGCCGGTTTTCCCAATCACCGCCATACAATTGGTGTGTAATGGAGCGGTCGTAATCATTGTTTTTATCAAAATCTGTATCGAGCAAATAAAGCGCTACACGTCCTACCGATACTTTCCATACATGAGCATATACCGTACGTCCCGGATATGGAACTTCCACTTCCAGCGGTAGGTTATTCTCATCCATCACCTGTTTGATAGGCAATGTGTTGAAATTCTGCGGTTCATAAACTGAAATCTGCTCACCATCCACCGAAAGGGATTGAGTGAAATATCCATATCGATACAAAAAACCAACAGCGGTCAGGTCCACATTGCTGTCGCTTGCTTCTTTGAGGTAGTCGCCGGCAAGTACCCCAAGTCCGCCTGAATAAATTTTAAGTACTTCATTCAGGCCATATTCCATACTGAAATAAGCCACAGAAGGGCGACTTGTATTCATGGGCTCGTTCAGGTAAGCCTTGAATTTATTGTAAACGTTATCCACCTTGGCTATGAATTCTTCATTATTAGCCAAAGCGTCCAATTTATCATAGCTTAGAAGATTGAGCAATTGTACCGGGCTTGATTCTGCTTCTTTCCACACCGGTCGGTCTATTTCACGAAACAATTTCTTTGCTTCACTATCCCAGGACCACCAAATGTTTTGAGCCATTTCATCCAGTTTGTTCAGATTTTCCGGAAGATTTGACTTTATAATGATATTCCTCCAGGGTACATCATTTGTATTGTTTGCTTTAAGTTTCATAAAAAATAGTTGCTATTTATTCTTGTTTTTAATCGAAAACATTATTTATTATGCTCTAAAAATATGTTTTATAGCATATATATCCGCAAAATTAGAGAAAATATCCTTAAAATTGAAGAGGTGTATAGTTAAATGTGATAATAAAAAATTTCAATCGTATGCAATAATTGGTATTGAGCTTCAATTCAGTGTTTTATTCTTTTATTACGGTTGGTCAGCGCAATATCGTAAGCCTGATAATAATATTGAATAAACTCGTTCCACAAAGCTTGTTTGGATGTCTCCAGTGCTTGTTTCCTGACATTTTCTGCTTCCGCAGCTGAGTAATTGGCAAATTGTGCCAGTATATTCCCAATTTCTTCACTTATCTGTGCCTGATTGTAGTCGGAGCGATGAACCACTGCCACACCGTGTCTTGTGTCGTAGTGTGATTTTACCCATTGACCAAATCCCGATAAATCGGATGTGATGGTTGGCACTGAGAACGCCACGCTTTCAAGTGGGGTGTATCCCCAGGGTTCGTAGTATGAGGGAAAAATGCTCACATCCATACCAATAAGCAAATCGAGATATCCCATATTGAAAATGCCATCGTTTCCATTCAGATATGACGGAACGAAAATCACTTTCACTTTCTCGTTTTGCAGATTGGTGAAGTGAAACCAGCGCAGAGCCGAGATAACATTATCGTATTGATAGTCATACAGTTCGTGAGTGGTGTGTTTGTTCCAGTAATCAATTACGATATCTGAGCCATTGAGCTTTGCGGTAAGATCCACCCGGGGACCTTTGATATGGGCGGGTACCATGATGAAAGCCACCACTTCGCGGTTAAGTTCCTTGTGATTGGTTAGTTTTTTGAGCGATTCGATGAATGTATCGATACCCTTGTTTTTGTATTCGTATCTTCCCGCAGTACTGATGAATAATGCATCATCGTTGAGTTTGTAACCAATGAGAGTTTCTGTTACTTCTTTCAGTTTGGCGCGGGCGGTTTTTCGTTTGTCATCAAATAATTTTCCTGTGGGTACGATGGAGTCGTCAAATCCATTGGGAGTAACTATATGCGGTGTCTTATCCAGCAGTTGTGTGCATTCACGGGCGGTGATATCACTCACGGTGGTAAAACAATCGACAATATGTGCTGCTTTTTTTTCGGTTGAATGTTTTGATACCATATTTAACTCATAAGCCATTTGATCACCGTTGTATTCGGTCAGATAATCGTACAGTGGTTTGTGGTTGCCTGCTATCGAACGGCCAATGGAGGTAGCGTGTGTGGTAAAAAGAGTTGCGATTTCGGGTACAGCTTCCTGTATGTGAAATGCTCCGAAGGTGGTCATCCATTCATTGAAATGAGCTACCACATTATTTTCGGCCGATAGATTGTGGTATTGGTAATAACTTTCGATCACCAAACCGGTGGCATACCCAAACATGGACGATTCGTCGTAATCGCCGTAGCCGTGAAGCGAATCAACTCCGTATTTTTCCCAGATATGGCCATAAATTTCATTTTTACGGTATGTGAGCGGAGTGAAATCAACCAGAATAGTCACGGGATTTCCGGGAACTTTCCATCGGCCGGTACGTACGGGCAGTCCCGTGGTGCGGGTGAAGTGTTCCCGCCATTCGCTGAGCAATTCTTCGGATGGGTCAAAGTAGGGTGATTCAGTTTCTTTCCAGATATCGGGTCCGATAAAAATCAACTTATCCTTAAAATGATTGTATAGTGTTTCGGATCGCGTGGAAAGTACAGTATAAATTCCGCCGACCATATTACAAACTTCCCAACTTGTCTCAAAAATATACTCCGGTTCAATCTTATTCATCGGTAATCTCAAATTTTAAAATAATCGTGCAAAGATAGTGAAAATTTAATGATAAATGAAGGAATTATATGTGTGTAATTCAGCTTTTAATAACCATTAATATAATATTTTGCTGCCTACGGTAAGGTGGCTTTATTCGTATAAATTAAACACTCTCAGCCTGAAAGAATCATTAAAATTTATTTTTTTATAAAATAAAGATACAGTTTCTATAGTTTTGCATTATCTTTGTAGTGATGATTACAAAGTATTAAAAAAAATCAAGCCTATGAGAAAATTTACTCTTATACTGACATTTATACTTTGTGGAATAGCGGGAATTCAATCTCAAAAAAATTCGACTCTTTTTGACAAGAACACCACTGAAACAAGCAATACACAAAGTACAAAAACATCGGAAAGCGATGTAGTTCCAAAATTTACTGTTACAGGTAAGACGTTGAATGTGAGCAATATGGATAATGGCGTGCAGATAGATATTTACAGTGCGCTGGGAGCCAAAGTCCTCACTACCGTGTACAACGGAACAAGCATATCACTCGTCAACCTGAATAAAGGCATTTATATAGTTCGAGCCGGTAAGTTTACCCAAAAAATAATGCTTTAAGCGAATAAAAAAGAATATTATTTTTCCTTATTAAAAAACCGATAATGACAAATTGTCGGTTTTTTTATTTTTCATGACATAATGGCACTTTTAGATCTATAAAATCTCAGTCTGCGTGAATGCGATTATATTCTTCATGTTTTTTGTTTGAAAATAGAAAATAACTCACGATATTTACGTGAGATCTTTTCAGCCTTTCGGCCAATTAGATGTCTAAAATTAAATCAACCCTTCAAATAATACCAACCATGAGTTCAAAAAAGAATTTTGTCATAGATACCAATGTCATATTGCATGATTACAACTGTTTACACAATTTTGAGGAAAATGATGTACACATTCCCATTGTAGTGCTCGAAGAACTGGATCATTTCAAAAAAGGAAACGAACAAATCAACTTCAATGCGCGGGAATTCACACGCGAACTGGATTTGATCTCCGATATGAATTTATTCAAAAAAGGGGCTTCATTGGGCGACGGCAAAGGCCGGTTGTTCATCATTGCCGGATCGGAGTACCCGGATGAAATTAGTAAAGTATTCACTGATCGCACTGCGGATCACCGGATACTGGCCGATACCTACCAGCTGAGCCAGAATAAAAAGGGAATGAAAACCATACTGGTGAGTAAGGACATTAATCTGAGAATGAAAGCATTGTCGCTCGGAATACTGGCGGAGGATTATATCAACGATAAAGTTACGGATATCAATGTATTCGAAAAAAACCACGAAGTGTATGAAAATGTCAGCCCCGAACTAATAGATAGAATGTACAGCGGCGAAGGTGGAATTCCACTCGACGAATTTGAATTCAAATCGGACGTGGAACCACAGGAGTGCTTTATTCTTAAAAGCAACCGCTCCAGTATCCTGGCTCGCTATGTACCTCAGACCAATAAAGTCATACGGGTGGAAAAATCACGTAGTTTTGGCATTGAACCCCGCAACGCCGAGCAGGCATTTGCCATGAATGTGTTGCTCGACGATGAGGTAAAACTGGTGGCACTCACCGGAAAGTCGGGTACCGGAAAAACCCTGCTGGCACTCGCTGCAGCCCTCCAAAAAAACGAAGCCTACAAACAAATACTGCTTGCACGCCCCATAGTGGCACTGGCCAACAAAGATCTCGGATTTCTGCCCGGTGACGAAAAACAAAAAATAGCACCCTATATGCAGCCACTCTTCGATAATCTGAGTGTAATCAAGCACAATTTTTCGTATCAGGGCAAGGAAGTAAAACTGATAGAAGAAATGCAGAAAAACAATCAACTGGTGATTGAAGCACTGGCGTACATTCGCGGAAGAAGCCTGAGTGAAACATTTTTTATAGTGGATGAAGCTCAAAACTTAACCCCTCACGAAGTGAAAACGATCATTACTAGGGCTGGTGAAGGAACCAAAATTGTATTTACGGGTGATGTACAACAGATTGATTCGCCTTACCTGGATATGCTCTCCAACGGACTGGTGTATATGATTGACCGCATGCGTGGACAGGACATCTTTGCACATGTCAATCTGGTAAAAGGCGAACGGAGTTACTTGTCTGAGTTGGCCAGTAATTTGTTGTAAACACTGTCAATTCAATTTTTTGAAAATAATTTGATTGAAATCACATAATAAATATCACCTTGCCGGAAACTACGTTGAATAAACTGCTTTAATCGTGAGATTCAATTTATGTTAAATATTAAAGTGTAACAAGTTACGCTGTACGATAAAATTCTATCTTTGCGCCACTGTTAAGATGGATATGCTTATTGAAACTCTCATAAAAGGAATTATTATCGGGTTGAGCATTTCGGTTCCACTGGGACCGATAGGGATGTTGTGTATTCAGCGTACACTCAATCACGGTCGGAAATACGGTTTTATAACCGGTCTTGGCGCAACTACATCCGACTTGCTCTATTCGGTGGTTACACTTTTCTTTTTGAGTTTTGTAATTGGCTTCATTGATGAATACCGCTTTATTCTCCAGCTCATAGGAAGTTTGATAATCATCGGTTTTGGTGTTTGGATTTTCAGCAGCAATCCGGTGTCGCAGCCCCGTCCCGACGAAAAATACGAACATTCTCTGTTTACAGATTATGTCACTTCATTTGGGCTCACTCTGTCCAATCCACTGATATTGTTTGTACTCATAGCCCTGTTTGCCCGGTTCGATTTTGTAACACCCGAAACTACAGTGTGGGTGATGATTGCCGGCCTGATTTCGGTGCTGATTGGCGCATCGCTTTGGTGGAACTTACTTACCTATTTTGTCAATCATTTTCGGAATAAATTTAATATACGGGGGCTAAAACTGATAAATCAAATTACTGGAATTGTGATTTTGTTAATAGGTGGGGTAGGTATTTTTGTCAGTCTGTTTAAGTAAATAAAACCTTGTTACATAACCTTTTATTGACAGATAAGTAATGAGATCCGTTTGTTCATTATCAATGTATTGATGGTGAAT
>CALMZF010000158.1 GCA_937870645.1 uncultured Paludibacter sp.
TCATTATTCGGTCAGTATTCCACTGACCGAATGAAAACTGACCACACGCCAGCAACAGGAGGGTATAAAATATCTTTTTCAATCAATAGTTTTTTTTCAGGATGGATTATTCTTTTTTCACCAACTTATTCGCAGGCTTCATTGGGGTTAAAATCATCGGGCACATCAAACTGGTCGGTGGATCGGTACCCTAATTGTGGATTGGCGAGTACTTTTTTCATATAAATAGCCCAGATAGGCAATGCCATACTTGCGCCCTGTCCCTGTGCCATTCCGTCAAAATGTATGGAACGTTCTTCGCCACCCGCCCAAACGCCTGAAACAAGTTTGGGTGTAAATCCCATAAGCCATCCATCGGTGTTATTTTGTGTTGTTCCGGTTTTACCTCCCACGGGCATCGTAAGTCCGTAAACCCGCCGAATACGCCCTCCGGTACCTTCGTCAACCACACTTCGCAGCATGTATATCATTTTGTAAGCGGTAGTTTCGCTGAATATTTCCTGCATTTTGGGTACAAAGGTTCCAATCACATTTCCATTGGAGTCCTCTATACGGGTAACGTACAACGGATCTACGCGAATACCTTTGGATGGAAAGGCAGTATAGGCATCCACCATTTCGGACACTGACACTTCGCACGGACCCAGAGCCAGCGAAACAACGGGATCGAGATGACCGCGAATACCGAATGACTGCATCAGTTTAACCAGTGTTTCGGGTGTATATTGATTCATAAGACGAGCCGAAATCCAGTTGTTGGAGTTTGCCAATCCCCACCGCAAAGTGACCATTTCGCCCAACCGGGCATTCGATCCGTTTTTGGGTGTCCATGGACCCGATGATGTTTGTATGGTGATGGGAGCACACACCACACGGTCGCAGGGCGACATGCCTTCTTCCATAGCCAGTGTGTAGAGGTAGGGCTTCACGGTAGAACCAATCTGACGGCGTCCGGTACTTACCATATCGTACTGGAAGGCAGTAATATTTGGTCCGCCCACATAGGCTTTCACATATCCGTTGCCGGGGTCCATCGACATAAATCCACATCGCAGAAAATGCTTGTGGTAACGGATGGAATCCATGGGAGTCATCGTAGTGTCAATCATACCGTTATAAGAGAAAAGCCTCATGTCCGTTTTTGTGTTGAATGATTTGGTGATTTCGGCTTTGCTCATGCCTGCTTCTTTCAGTACACGGTATCTTTCGGACTGACGCATGGCTCGTGTCATTATATCGTCAATTTCCTGTGAGGTCAGGTCACGTGAAAATGGCGCGTAGCTCCGTCCCCGTTTTTCACTGAAAAAACTTTTCTGTAATCTCTGCATGTGCTCATCTACGGCTTCTTCGGCGTATCGTTGCATTCGTGAATCAATGGTTGTGTAGATTTTTAGTCCGTCAGTATAAATATTATAGTTTGAACCGTCGGGTTTTTTGTTTTTTTTACAAAATCCATACAGCGGATTATTTTCCCACGCCCATTTATCGTCCAGGTATTTTTGTTTTTGCCAGTCGGCGTAATCACTTCGCTGAGGTTCACCGGCCATTAACATCTGTCGAAGATATTCACGATAATAGGTAGCCAGACCTTCTTTGTGATCGACCCGCATGTAATTGAGCTTCAGAGGTAACTTGCTCAACGAGTCCTGCTGTTGACGGGTGATTATATCAGCTTTTCGCATCTGATCGAACACTACATTTCGCCGTCCGATTGTTCTTTCTTTATGCCGTACCGGATTGAAGTAGGATGGATTTTTACACATACCTATCAGTGTGGCAGCTTCTTCAATTTTAAGTTTGTCGGCAGTAGTATTGAAATAAACATGTGCTGCCGATTTTATACCAACTGCATTGTTGAGAAAATCAAACTGATTGAGATACATGGCAATAATTTCCTCCTTCGAATACATTCTTTCCAGATTGACGGCAATTACCCATTCAATGGGTTTTTGCAAAGCACGTTTGAATATATTGCTGGCACTGGGCGAATAAAGCAGTTTTGACAACTGTTGAGTAATAGTACTGCCACCACCGGTATTGGAACGGGTGAATAATCCGAAAAATACACGTATCAGGGCTTTACCATCGATGCCGGAATGCTTGTAAAAACGTACATCCTCGGTAGCAATCAGTGCATTAATCACATCTTTGTCGATATCGTTGTAATTGATGGGTACCCGGTTTTCTTTCGCATACGAGTATCTTCCAAGAAGTACCATGTCTGATGAGTAAATTTCAGTGGCCGATTTGTTGATCGGATTTTGTAATTCTTTTATATCCGGCAAATATCCCAGCCAACCAATACTAATCAATATAAACATCAATACCAATGCCCCAATACCGGTAAAAAAAGTACGCCAGAAGTATTTTTTGATTTTTTTTCGTGTCTCGTCTGTAAGTGCCATATATTAATCTATAAGTCTAAAATTTTATCAGAACACAAAAATACGATTATTTTTTGCTTAAATATTTAACAGATTGCGTTTTTAATGAGATTTAATAAAGCAGGCTGCTAATCTACTCTTCGCAAAGCATCAAATCAGCAATAATTTGATCTGAAATTAAAATTCCATCAGGTGTTAAACGCAAAAAACCATTGTTTTGGTATAATAATTTTTCATTCAAATATTTTTTTGCCGAAATCAGGCAATATTCTGCTTTTTCATTGCCGAAAATTGTTTCAACTTGCTTTAATTCAATGCCTTCGCTTGTTCGTAACGATACCATTATCAAGTCATTATACTTATCCTGTTCGGTGAGTATTTCCGTTTCGTACCACTGAATGCCGGAATTTATCTTATCGCAATACTGCCGTATGGAAGCCACATTCCACTGGCGTGAAATCAGATTGTAGGAATGTGCTGCCGGTCCAATGCCAAGGTACGGCTGCTGATGCCAGTAAGCTGAATTGTGCCTGGAGCGACGATTTGGCAGGGCAAAATTCGATATTTCGTAGTGCTCGAAGCCATTTTCCACACACACTTTTACTAAATACTGATACATGGCGTTCATCGTTTCATCATCAACTTGCTTTATTTCTCCTCTCTGAAGCTGATGCCAGAGCAAAGTCCCTTTTTCATACGTAAGCCCATAAGCAGAAATGTGCTGTACACCGAGTGTGAGCGCTTTGTCAATCTGGTATTTCCACGATTGCAACGATTGGCCGGGCAATCCGTAAATCAAATCAATGCTGATATTGTCAAAACCACACGTTTGAGCATCTTCAATGGCACGAACAGCAGTTTCGGCAGTATGACGCCGCCGAATGGCAGTAAGCTGCTCATTGTAGAAACTCTGAATGCCGATGCTCAGCCGGTTGATGCCATTTTTTCGCAAATTCTGCAAATAGCTGATATTCAAATCATCGGGATTTGCTTCGAGGGTAATTTCCACATTTTCAGCCAGTTGAAAGTGGGTGTTTATTGAATTTATAATGTCCAGAATATTTTCCGCAGATAGGGTAGAAGGGGTGCCTCCTCCGAAGTAAATGGTCGAAACAAGTTCTTTTTTCAGAAATTCTTTTTGTAAAACAAGTTCTTTTTTCATTGCTGCCAACAACTCGGTTTGCTGGTTGTAATCAGTAGCTGAAAAAAAATCGCAGTAACTGCATTTACTTTTACAAAAAGGAATATGGATATAAATACCAGCCATGTCCGTCAGGGAATGAGAATTTTGAAAACAGACAGGTTGCCGTTTTTTGTTAATGCTTTGAGAAAATAAATACCATTCGCCCAATCGGGTGTTGCAATGGTGTGATTGTCAGACACTATTGCATTTTCATACATTTTTTTGCCCGAAATATTATAAATTTCCACCTTTTCTGTAGTACCCCGGACAATTATTTGCTTGTTTAGAATAGAATAATAGGTACTAATATCAGCAACGGCATTTGGTAAATTTACCGAAGACACTGTATTAAACTCAAAAGCTCCAAGATCAGGCGCATTGCCAAAATAGTTGTATCCCAGATTTATCCCCTTGTCAATCAATGCACTGGTACTGACAAGATGCAGCAAGCTTATTTCGGGAAGTGAGCCGTCGGCTTGTCGGTCGGTCAGAAGTTGCGTGTAATCCAGACTTGCAAAATCTGCCGCAGTACAGGAAAAACCCGAATTCCATGAATTGTACTCCTGTGTTACCACTTTGCAGGCAAATTTATTGGAGGAAGTCGAGCTTAGTGAAGCGCAGTTTTTTATCACCAGTGTTCCAAAACTGCTGTTCGAAAATCCATAATTCGTATCGTTGAGATAACCGGTACAGTTATAAACAGTCATCGTACCGTTGTTGTTGTTCTGGTCGAATCCTTTTACCTTATTTTTTACCGAAACACAATGATGCAAAGTGGCATTATGAGCCGTATAATTACCACCAAGTTTAAATCCGTTACCATTTCCATAATTTGTGATAATGTATCGGCCCGATGTGTTTTTAAATTGATAAAACCAGGTGGCGCTGTCGGTTTTGAAACGAATGTGATCCGTCATATCGTAAGATGCCGGACCGTTGGCATAACACCAGCAGTTGTCACAGGTTGTATTTCCGGTTTTTTCATAATGATCCCAGCCATCGTCACTATTCAGCCACGACCGACAGCCGATGTATGAATTCGTTCCGGCATTTGTGTATTGCTTATCGGCAAATCCATCTGCATTGCCACCATAGTCAGGGATGGCTGTTCCACCGGTTTTATAATCAAAATTTTCGTACGAATCGCAGTTTATAATCAGGTTTGAGCTGCCAGTTTTGAGTTGCAAACCGGAATCACAGTTCCATCTGAAGATGCATTTTTCTATCCGGTTATTGCTTCCGGTCACTATCATACCGTTATCGCCGGCTCCCTGAATAGTTATACCTTTCACAAACAAATAACTTCCCGAAAGTTTTACACCGGCATTATTGCTATTGTAAGGTTGATTTCTGAAATCAAGTACCGGAGTTTCGTTGGGATAAGCCCAAATATTAATAAAAGCTGTTGAGTTTCCGCTTTTTGTGATTGATAACGAGGTGGATAGCATATACATACCACCCCGGATATAGATTGTATCACCGGCAGCAGGTTTCGTTATTGCAGTAGCAATATCGTAAGGAGAAGCTAACGTGCCCGCACCGGCTGATGTGCCACCTACAGCTGCTATATAATTTTTGGCCGACGCTCCGGTTATTCCGAAAATTAAAAGAATAACCACTAATAATCTGCTTTTCATTCCTTTTCAAAATAAGTATTTCCAATTCTGCAAAAATAAGGATTAATACTCATTAATGTACAATAATCCTTAAATAGTTCAGGTTTATTAAATTTTGAGTAGGTTTATCTGTGGTGAAAAAAAGAGAACCAGATGCATTCAATAATCTGTTCCTGAAAATTGATGGAGAATAAGGAAATTCTAAGAAAATTAATATGGCAAAATTCCTGAATGAGTTTTATACCAATTGAATTTTTGGGGTTAAAATCGTATGCAGTTTTGTATGCGCTTTTAATTTTAACAAGAAAATCGTTCATAAGTCGAGTGTTAAAACTCTATTTATGAACGATTTAGTTTTGTCGGGGTAGCGGGATTCGAACCCACGACCCCCTGCTCCCAAAGCATAAATTAGTTCATATTAGCTATCCTCTATTTTCGTTTTATTGCTGTATATCAGTCAATTATATTTTATTTTTATTGTTATTATGTGTTTGTTATCCATTTATTTTGCTTATATTTGTAGTGAGAAATGTATAGAAAATGTATAGTCAACTTTAAAAATACACTTGTATGGACTGCTCAATAACCATCTATTTAGACCAGCGAATTAAAAGAAATTCAGGCACTTACATTGTAAAGCTCAGAGTATTATCGCCAACACATGGAGTTACAAAAATGTATAGTACCAACTACAAGCTAACACCGGAAGAATTTGAACTTGCCAGATCAAAGAAACCCAAAGGCAAATTCATAGAGTTATCTATCGAGCTAAATAAATTGTTGGCAAGAGCTTCAGAAGTTGCAGAAACATTAATACCCTTTTCTTTTGAAAAATTTGAAAAGGAAATGTTTTCCGAACCCAGAAACAAAACTAATGTTTTTGATGCCTACAAAATAGCCATTGATGAAAACAAATCACATGGTCACGTTGGGAACGCAGATAACTATCAAAATAGCTTAAACTCGATAAAGAAATTCGTAGAAGAACAACTAAACAATAAATCCAATTTTCTATTATTCACTGAAATCACGCCTGATTGGCTGCAAAGATACGAAGAATTTATGAAAGCTAATGGCAAAAGCACTACCACCATCAGTATGTATTTACGTGCCCTCAGAGCCATTTTTAACAGCGCCATTTCGAACGGAGATGTCAG
>CALMZF010000159.1 GCA_937870645.1 uncultured Paludibacter sp.
ATCCTGGTAGCCCGCCGCGCCGGCATATAACCGGCTATCACTCCGGCTACGATAACAATGGCGGTAGAGAAAAAGACATAACTGAGCTGAACCGTGGGATTTTTAAACACCGTCATTTGCATTTCCGATGTGTTTTGCGATGCGCCTTTTTCCATTATGAAGCTGACCACTTCGGTTAATCCTATTCCCATCATCATGCCAATGTAGCCAAAAAGTGCCGTAATCAGCAGTGCTTCGAGTACTATGGAGCGCAGAATATTAGCCGGTGGTGCTCCAATGGCCTTGCGGATACCAATTTCGCGCGTTCTCTCTTTGACCGATACCAGCATGATATTACTCACACCTACAATGCCGGCTATCAACGTAAAAATGCCGATAATACTTACGAAAATGTTGATGCCGTTAAAAATATTCATCGTTTCGATGTAGTCCCGTTGTGAATTTCGTATCCACAATGCCTGCTCATCTTTCGGATCAAAAAACATACTTTGCGACATGGTTTTTTTCAGGTTTTCATCAAAATCTTCATTCGCCTGTTTGGTTTTCAATCCTGTGGTGGTGAATGCAATGGACCAGAATTTTTTATCGGGATTGTAAATCATCTGAGCTGTTTTAAAAGGAATGTAAACCTGAGTGCCGGCAAACTGCTCTTTTTTTGAATTGATACCGATTACCCGAAACATGACCGACCCCACTTTTACATACTCGCCCAGCGCCGATTTTCCTTTGAAGAGCGTTTCTTCCACTTTTTTATCGATGACAATAACCTTGCTGTTATTACTGATGTCGAGCGAATTGATAAACCGGCCATCACCGGGTTCAAATTTCAGATTAATAATTTGGGAATAACTTGGTTCAACTCCCTTTAACTGGTAATTTCCAAATTCTGTTTTATAACTTACTGTTACCGACTTTTCAATGATTCCGGTTTCTTCGTCACTCTCTTTTACGTTTTCCTTCAGGTTTCCGATTTCTTTTTCGGTAAAATTCAGTTGTCTGTTGGTTTTCAGCCCTTTATATGGTTTTGTGGTTCTGCCGGGCCACATTTGTACTGTATTGGTTGCACGGTCGCTGAAGTTGCTTATCACGCCATTCTGGAGGCCATTTCCGGCACCGAGCAATACAATAAGAATGAAAATTCCCCAGGAAACAGAAAGCCCTGTAAGCAGCGTGCGCATTTTGTTATGCTTGAGAGTGGAGATTATTTCTTCAATTGTTTCCATTAGAAGTCTGAATTAATTATTGTTGATGAGACCATCCTTAATGTGAATGATCCGGTCAGCCGTTTCCGCTACCGATTGTTCGTGAGTTACGATAATGGTTGTAATTCCGCTTTTATTGAGTTCTTTCAGTACATCCATCACTTCCAGTGAAGTCTTGCTGTCGAGAGCACCGGTAGGTTCGTCGGCAAGCAGTACTTTTGGATTTGAAATAATGGCTCTGGCTATCGCTACGCGTTGTTTCTGACCTCCCGACATTTCTGAAGGCATGTGTGTTGCCCAGTCTTTCAGCCCCATTTTGTCCAGGTACTCCATGGCTATGATATTTCTTTTTTTCCGGCTTATATTTTTATAGTAGAGTGGGAGAGCCACATTTTCCAGCGCATTCTTGAAATTAATCAGATTGAAAGATTGAAAAACAAAACCGATCATTTCGTTGCGGTAGCGGGCTGCCTGCTTTTCCGATAAATTTTTTATCAGCATTTCATTCAGGTAATAGTCGCCGGTATCATAGTTGTCCAGTATTCCCAGAATATTGAGCAACGTAGATTTTCCCGAACCCGATGCGCCCGTAATGGCTACAAATTCTCCGGTGTTAATGGTCATGTCAATACCTTTCAGCACGTGAAGCGATGTTGCTTCGGTGTAATAGGTTTTGTTGATGTTAGTAAGTCTTATCATTATTTCTTTTGTTTTGAAAATAAATCTTTACTGAGTTGATAAATGCTATTTTGTATTGAAAAAACGGATGCTTAACGGATAATTCCATACTTCGCCGTTATTGGCTTTGATAGCGCCTACTATAACAAATACCAGATCAAGAATTCCGAAAATGATAAGTGGAATAAGAAAAATGCCGATGGTACCGATTAAAGGCAGCGGATTGTCATAGTTGATAATGGTCAGGATAGACGTGGCGCCAAAAATCAGAAATCCGATAACAATGACTATGCTGTAGATAAACACACTTATCGTCCAGTTCAGAATAATTTTACCGTTTACATCCACGGCTGTGCTTTCATTCCGGCGGGTGAGCCACATCACTATAGGAGCTAACAGTCCCACTGGGGGTAACAGATAGTTGGCAAATTGGGAGAGATGCATCAGAGCACAAAAACTGTTGTTGTCCTTCGTAGAAATTTGTTGAGTAGTTTTCTGATTTCCGTTCACTTCTTTGCCAAGAATTTTTTCTTTTTCAGTGATAAACTCTGTTTCTGATAGTATCCCTTTTTCCAGGAGATCTTTCAGTTTCTCTAAATCTTCGTATTTGCCTGACATATTAATTATACATTAAGGATTAATATTGATAGTGTTTAAAAACTTTGGTCTTTTTGGTAACAGTTTTTTTGTTAATCCTGTTCAATAACGCTGCAAATATATTATGAAATATAATACTATGCAATACATAGTACCATATAAAAATATAGTATTATATTTTTAGAATTTATAATCTACAGATATATAGACGAATAGAAGAAAAGAAAAGATTAAACATTAACTATATTTAACGTTGTGGAGGGGAAGAATGATTTGAAACTTGTTTTTTTCTACCGATTCCGTAAAATAATGAGATGAAACACCCATGTCCAACTAAAAATTTTGGACACACAATGGTATGATTAAATAACTTACAACAAATGATAGACGCTCAATATTCCCCCTTTAGGGGGTTAGGGGGCAGATTTAAAAAATTATAAACACATTAAACACACATGTCCAAGTAAAATATTTTTGACACATATTGGCATGATTAAAAAACTTACAACAAATGATAGACGCTCAATATTCCCCCTTTAGGGGGTTAGGGGGCCGATAAATAAATTATAAACAGATGAAAACCTGGTTGAGATGAGGGGTTGATAAAGAGATATAAAATAGGTATTGACCAGCTCAACAGGCTAATGATGAAAAGAAATTATTTAAATAATCAAAAGAAAGGATGTTTCAGGCTTTTGCCAACCGTCGCTGGCTGATAAACAAACCAACTATCACTACGATGATTCCTCCCCATTGTTGCATGTTCAATTTTTCGGAAAGTAACATCCATGAAAATATAGCTGTAAAAACCGGAATGAGATTTACAAAAATCTGTGCCCGGGCTACTCCGATTACTCTCACCGAGTCGGCAAACATGACAAAAGCAATCACCGAAGCAAAAATGGTTAATAACAGCAATGCCTGAACGGATGCAAATGAGATACTTAACTGTTGAATAGTTGGGAAATCAACAATCAGGAAAGTGGGGATAAAGTATAACAGGCTCAGTAAACTCTGATATAAAACAATATTCGTAGCCGAGTATTTTGCCGGAATTTTTCGCAGGATAATGGCGTAGCAAATGGCGGAAAACACTGCCAGCAATATCAGGGCAATGCCTTTAAACTGAGTTGTAGAAGCACCGTCGGGCCGGTGCACCACCAGATAAACGCCCAGGATGGAGATTAAAATACCGATAAAATTGAGAATGGAAATCTTCTCCCGTAGGAATATGAATGCAAATACCGGTGCAAAAACCGGAATGGTGGAAATAATCACCGATGCCAGGGTGGGTTCCACCAGCGTCAAACCGTACGTTTCACCCACGTAGTACATGAAAGGTTCGAAAAATGCCAGCAACAGAAAAATTTTCAAATCCTTTTTTTCCAGTCGCCTGAATTTGCCCGTTATTTTAGCAAAACCATACAGAAAGCCACTTGCAAGTACCAGGCGAAGTGTGATAAGCGTGATTGGCTGAAAAGATTCAAGAGCAGTTCTCGTCCAGATGAACGAGAACGACCAGCAAATCATGGCAATGACTATATACAGATATATTTTTAGTTTACTTTTATTCCACTGCATTCCTGATGTTATTTTTTTTTGCAAAAGTAGTTTTTTAATACTTTGCCTGCAAAAATAGTCCTTTTATTTCCGGATTAAGGTCTAAATGTCTACATTTGCATTTATATTGATAAAAAATACAAAATACAATATGTCTTGAAACAGCATTGTCAAATGCTTTTAACACACAAAGGTATGATTAATTTAACTAAACTTGTCGTACAAATCTAATTTAACGCTCTAAATTCCCCCTTTAGGGGGTTAGGGGGCAGATATATACAAAATACAAAATACCATGAAATTACCTTTTGCAGAATCGTATAAAATAAGGATGGTGGAGACAATCCGCCGAAGCACCCTCAAAGAACGCAAAAAATGGATTAAGGAGGCAAATTATAACCTGTTCGGTTTGAAAAGCGATCGGGTTTATATCGACCTGCTTACCGATAGCGGCACCGGTGCCATGAGCGACCGTCAGTGGGCGGCCGTGATGCTGGGTGATGAGAGTTATGCCGGAGCCCGATCATTCTTTGTTTTGAAAGAAGCTATACAGGATTTGTTGGGATTTGAGCATATCATTCCCACCCATCAGGGACGGGCAGCTGAGAATGTGCTTTTTTCGGCCATTATCAGCGAAGGGGATATTCTTCCTGGCAATTCGCATTTTGATACCACCAAAGGTCACATCGAATTCCGAAAAGCTGTTGCTGTTGATTGCACCGTTAACGAAGCCAACGATACAATGCTCGAAATTCCCTTTAAGGGCAATGTGGATTTGAAAAAGCTGGAAGATGTACTGACCGAATATCCGAAGGAAAAAATTCCGGCCGTTGTGCTCACTATTACCAACAATA
>CALMZF010000160.1 GCA_937870645.1 uncultured Paludibacter sp.
GGATTGTAATGACATTTTAGAATGTTGAAGCGTTGAATTGTTTAATCGTTGAATTGTGGGTTGCTGAGCTCGTCAAAGCATGACTTATTGAAGTGTTGTTCCGAATAGTTTCCTAAAAAATTGGAGCAAAAAGGGATATTGAACACTTAATCACCTATGGTTTACCGCTTATCGTTAATCGATGACCGTTAATCACTCACACTTTTTCGGACGGCAAAGGTAGTGTATTTCACGTGAATACACAAAAAAACCAGTCCCGCAGAACTGGCTTTTTTGTTAATGAATCGGTATTTGATTACAATTTTATACCCAGTGTAACTACTATATTGTGTGTAGTAGTATTGACAGCTGCCGGAGTTACGATATTTGTAACCTGATTTCCGGTGTAACGGAGCACCTGGTATGGATACATATCTTCGTCCTGTATTTTCTGAGCATAAGCCAGGTCGAGGAACCAACCTGCAGCGCGGTATCCGGCCCCTGCGGTCAGATACTTTGTATCAAACTGATTGAAATATTCGGTATTGGTATTTGCTGAATTGAGTTTCAATGATTTTCCCTGCAGATAACCGGCATTTGCAGGACTTTTCATCAATGCATAGCCGGCACGGAGGGCAAAACTAGGATTCAGTTTATATTCAGCTCCGAATTTCAGGTTCTGACCGGCAATAAAGACATTCGACATATTCCGGTTTTCGTCCTGATAGTACTTGGTATCCCCATTCTCCAATCCAAGTCGCATTCCGGGATAATTGATGTAGTTATATTCCACCGAGATTAAACCTTTCTTGCCAAAAAGATAAGCGGCACTTGCCTGAGCCTGCAGTGGACCAGTAATTTTGTAATCGTGGCTGTATCCCTGTAATGGCAGATAAGGTTTGTCAATTTCAGAAGTGGTGAAATCTTTCACATTGGTATATTCCGAAATACTATAAATGGTAGGTGTGTGGAATGACACACCCAGGCGCAGATTGTTGGAAGGCAGATAAATGGCACCAAGTTTGAGATTAAAACCCACTCCGGATTGCGTCAGGGCCGTGGTCAGATCAAATCCGCCACCCTGAGTAAAACTTTCTGAAATGCTTGAATTTACACTGTAAGACAAGTCCTGCATATTCAGATTGGCACCCAGAAAGAGGTTATTATTAATATTGCCACCCCAACCAATACCGTATTCGCTCACCGAACCGGTTTCAAAGAGGTAAGTTGATGGATTAACCTTCTCACCCTCACTCAGGATAGACGACCATTTATTGTCGGCCAATGGATTGATCAGGTAATTCTGGTATCCCAGAACCGAAAGCCAGGCATTGTTTGAATTTTCATAGGGATCGGGATAGGCGGTGCTTTCGGATAAATCCGCAGCACTGTATCCTTCGGAAAATGCAGCCAGAAAATCGGTGAACGAAAAGGAACTTCCTGTTGTGTTAGCACTCACTTTACGGTTGAAATTCTGCAGCCTGTTGAAAGTAAATGAGAAATTGGAACTCAACAATCCACTGTTTTTCTCTTCCCAACGCGGCATGGTCATCACATAAGAGAAACTGTTCAGTTTGGTTTTATACAAATCCTCTGTTGATTGTGTGCTATTCCATGTAGAAGTTGTATTCTGAATCATTGAATTGAGTGTAACTGCAATTTCGGAACTACGATAAACACCCAGTCCGGCCGGATTGTCCTTCAATGCCGTAGCATCGCCGCCGAGTGCACCGAATGCACCTCCCATACTCATATAGCGTGCCGAACCGCTCAATTCAGTTTGTGTCAGTTTAAATGCATCGTATTCGGTCTGAGCAAAAGCCAACGTACTTGCGGCGGCTAACAGTGCAACCAAAATATTTTTTTTCATTTTATAATAATCTTATGGATAAATAATAATAAGTTTTAATTACGGGATAATATCGGTTTACCTGCGTCCGCCACTACCCGATCGACTGCTGCCCGAACTGCTGCTTCCGCTGCTTCCGCCACTGCTGCCACTGCTGTATGAACCCGAACTTCCCGATGAATAAGTGCTGCTGCCTGAGCTACTGCTTCTGCTGGGATTATAAGTCGGTGTGGATGAACTGCTTGAGCGTATCGGCGTCCTACTTTCGTAACTACGGCTGCTGGTGGAGCTTCTGCTTTCTGCACCCGAGCGGTTAATCACCGTTGATGATCCCGATGAACTCCGCGTTGGGGTGGAATAACGGGTGGCGTTGCTGTTGCGGGTGGCATTCCATTCGTCCGCCGATCTTACCGCCCCGGTGCGGGTCGTTGTATTCACATTGGGCGAATAGGAGTTACGACCTGAGGATGCAGATGAATTTCTGTATTGCTGTACACTGCGTCCGGTAGTTGAAGTGGCATTGGCATCAAAACGATTTCGTTGTGTTCCCTGACGGCTAACAGTGGTATACGGATTTGCACCACCACTTGTACGTCCCGAACCGAGGACAGCTTGCTCACGTGTAGCCGATGTTCTACCTGAAACACCTGTAGAATTAAATCGTCCTACACGTCCGTTTTCACGGGTATTGTAATTATTGCCTGAATAGTAATTTCCGCCATAGTAGGGATATCCTCCCCAGCCGTAATAATCATAGTAGCCTCCGTAAGGGTAACCCATGCCGAAATAGCCTCCGTAATATGGATATCCCCAGCCATAATAACCTCCCCAACCTAAACCATAGCCACCATAGCCACCGTACCAGGGCGAATACCATGGATCATAAAATCCGCCCATTCCCCATCCGAAAGGTGAGTACAGGCTGCTTCGCCAGTACCAGCTGCTGTAGCTGAACGGTGAAAACTGATAATTGAACCAGTACGGATTGGTCCACGTCGGAGTAATGGTAGCATAAATTCCATCAGTATATACATTCCAGTAATTATCATCCAGAAAATAAATGTCGTTGTAACCGGGATCGGCAATGGTGATGGTATATTTCGGATTGTGGAAGCGGCGAATACGTTCAGCATACTCCAGATCCTGGCTCGAGCCTTTGAAACCGCGGATATATTCACCTTCGGCTTCAATTGTATCCACATTGGCAATCGAATCGTTGAGCGCTTCGTCAATCACATACACGGTGTCGGTCACCGCATTGGTGCGGTTACCGTGCTGGTCGATGAAAACGATTTCCCGGGCTCCGTTTCTGTAGGTCGGTTTCTGACGAACAGGTTTTTGAGTCGATTGTACTTCCTGAACCATGACAGCATCATTGGGGGTGACATAAATATCGTCAATAATCTTCTTGGACTGAGCCCACCCGGATGAAACCAGTGCTATCAGGAGACAAATTAAAAAGCTTAAGCGTTTCATTTTATTTTTAATTAAAGGTTTTGTTGAATCTCGTTGTACTATTTCATTTGTAATTGTACAACAATTGTGCCATTCCGTTTGTTGGCGAGCACATTAACATTTAAAATTTCAGTCGTCGCAAATATACTGAAATTGGGGCATCCAATCAACATTATTTTGTACTTTTGTTTTGCAAAAAATCAACTCATTACTTTCGAAAAAAAATTATGCTTTATGAAATACTTTGTCGTTCATTTCTCCTTCGATACCTCCTCTGAATATACTGCCGATATTCTGGCTTCCCTGCTTGGCGAAGCCGGTTATGAGAGTTTTATTAACACCGATACCGGCATGGATGCATACATCCCGGCCAGACTCTTTGACGAAAAAACCATTCTTCCGACCCTTGAAAATTTTCCGTTTCAGATGGCGATTAATTTCTCATTTGAAGAACTTGAGGATAAAAACTGGAACGAGGAATGGGAAAAAAATTTCTTCGAACCGATTATCATTGACGATCAGTGCATTATCCACAGTTCGTTTCACAAGAACATACCTCACCTGAAATACGACATCATTATTGACCCGAAAATGGCATTCGGCACCGGCCATCACGAAACTACCAGCCTCGTGATAGGTGAAATTCTGAAGATGGAGCTGAAGGGCAAATCATTGCTTGACATGGGCTGTGGAACATCGGTACTGGCTATTCTGGCTGCTATGCGGGGTGCCGCTCCTGTTACAGCTATCGATATTGATGATTGGTGTGTGGATAATTCACTGGAAAACATCCGGTTGAATGCTGTCAGCGGAATTGAGGTACTTCTCGGTGGAGCTGAATTGCTTGCGGGACTTCATTTCGATGTGGTGCTTGCCAATATCAACCGCAACATTCTACTGAACGACATGAAATCATACGCGGAAACACTTGCACCGGGCGGGGAACTTTACATGAGCGGATTTTACACCGAAGATGTGCCGGTAATTGAAGCAAAAGCACGTGAACTCGGCTTCAGTATGCAGTACTTTCTGCAGAAAAATAACTGGGCGGTGGTGAAAATGAAGAAGTAGCCCCCCAGCCCCCTGAAGGGGGAGTAAAGAAAAGAAAGTTATTGGTTATTAAGTTATTGGTTATTAAGCTATTGGTTATTGTGTTATTGGTTATTAAAATATTGGGTGTTTCATCGATTATAAAATTCGACAATTAAACATTAAACAACTACACATTAAACATTAAACATTAAACATTAAACATCCTCAACTACTCTTGGAAGCTGAACGTGAAAAACGGTTCCTTTATCCATTTCGGTTTCAAAAGTAATTTCGCCTCCTGCAATGCGTATCATGTTCTGGCTGATGGAAAGTCCCAGGCCCATACCGGTGGATTTGGTGGTAAAGTTGGGGGTGAATAATTTGTCTTTGATATCATCGGCTATCCCTTTTCCGTTATCACGAATATGCACGTGAACCTCATCTGTTGTTGTGTCCAGCCCCACCTCAATTTTTCCGGCCCGGTCTGACGGGATGGATTGAATGGCATTTTTCAGCAGATTATTAAACACCTGAATGAGTTGTTCGCGGTCAGCCAGGACAAATACTCCATTCTCAACTCCCTGATACGTGATTTCAATACGGTCATGATTGTGTACAAAAAGCCCCACCTCCATGGTTACGATTTTTGCAACGTCCACTTTTTGGGGTTTTGCTTCGGGCAACCGGGCAAAATTGGAGAATGTTCCGGCAATCCGCGACAAGTTTTCAATCTGCTCGATGAGTGTAGCTGTCGATTTTTCAAAATAATCATCGAATCGGTTATCGCCGAGTTTTTTAGTGCGTTGCAACTGTTGAATGGTCAGTTTCATGGGTGTGAGCGGATTGTTGATTTCGTGGGCCACCTGTCGCGCCATCGTTTTCCAGGCCGATTCGCGTTCCGATTTAGCCAGTAACCGAACACTTTTTTCAAGTTCTTCCACCATTTTATTGTACTGAATCACCAGTTGACCTATTTCATCGTTGGGCTTATACACTATTTTTTTGTTGCGTTGCCCGAGTCTGATATCTTTCAGGCTATTTTCAAGCATGGTGAGCGGCGCCGAAAGCTGCTTGTTGATAATCAGACTAAGAAGGATAAACAGCAGGGTGATAACAAGATATATATGTACAATAACTGCCATGAATTCCTGAATCTCCAGTTGCACCTGATCCTTGCTGAAGTATTGAGGCACAGCTATATAGCCAATCTGAAGATAATCACCGTTGTAAAAATCGGTATAGGCCGAAAGGTATTCCAACTCGCCAATGTACTCATATTTATTCATGTTGGGATTTTTGGAGAAGTAGGGTAACGGCGAAATGCGCCTGCTGATGAGTCCGCGTGAAAACAGACTGGGTTGCGAACTGGCTATTAGCACCCCGTTGTTGTCATACACATGAATATCACTCTGAAAGGTGTAGGACAAATCCTGCAAATTAAAATTGAGGGTATTAACCGCTACAGAGTCCAGACTTTCGGTCCAGTAGTATTTTTCCTGAAGCGATGTCTGAATGTAGTTTTTAGTTCGTTCGAGTGTTATGCGCTGTTCGTTGCGATACTTCTGTTCCATATAATTAACTGTAACATAAAATATTGAAACAAAACTGACAATGAGCAGTGCGGCAAAAGAATAAAGATACCTGGAAGTGAGCCTGAACGTGGTGGGCGACTTCCGGTGAATGAGATTGTATATCCAAATCATTAAAAAAACCGCTAGCAAATATACCACAAAGGTGTATAAAACATAGAGCAGGTACGCCCAATTACCATCGGCAATTTCTTCAGATAACACAAAATAATTGTAGATATTAGGCACATAGATATAATGGCGGTAATTGCCAAAATTCTGAACATAGAAGCTGGACGATTTCTTTTCTATCCATTTTCCATCCCGTGGATACCGGAATTTTCCCGAGGAGTAAGCCAGCTCGTGGTACGTGTAACGCGCACTCGAGAGTCCGAGCTGAAGTTGCAGACTGGGCGGAGACTCCACCAGCAATCCGGGAAAACTGTAGCTTTTATAATACCTGCGGGGATAAAACTCCATAAAGAAATTCACCTGCCTGCCTCCGGCCTGCTCCAGTCTGAATGCTCCCAAAAAAGCAAGATCGGACGATTGACTGTTCATCACGTAAAAGTTGGTCGATTTTATCGGTGTACCCCGCGACCGGATTGTTTCTGCATAGGTCTGGTCCAACACCGAGCCCGGCTGTGTAGCAAACAGCCTCATCTCATATTTATTCCAAAATCCTCTCAGATACACCTTATTGAGATATTCGTTTGCCTTCTGAATGGAGTCTGGGTATTGTATCAGGTGCTTTACAATTTCATCTTTCTTAATTTCCCGATCAACGTCGGCAAGGATGAGTTCGGCTATTTTATCTTCATCGGCATTGTCATTGAGGTAGTGATTTTCGGCCAGGGTTCTGTATTTCTCAAACTTTTTGTCACGGTTCATACTGATTGAATTCCAGGTTACAAAAATGGTAAAGAAAAACAACCAGACAGCAATAAACCACTTATTGTTCTTAAATATTCTGATGAAAAAAGGAAGGTATAAAACAGCCGAAAGAACAAGGAAAGACATTAACGCTTCCAATCCATATTTACCAAACCCGATAACAAAGAAAATGCTGAAGATAAGGTTCACAGGCAAATCCACCATGAGCAACCCCATAATTCCTGTTTTACGAAGAATAATCTTATGCAGTTTCTGATGAAGCAGCATGTAGCTGATACCCCAAAACAGGAATAAAAAATGATTCCAGATAGACACCCAGCTGAAATCCGAAAGTTTCAGGATATTGAGTTCGGTAGTGGAATTAAATACCAGACCGATCAGAAAATTGAATATCAGGGTGAAATATAGCCCCGGCAGCATCAATAATCCAATTTCTTTTAAAAGGAAATATTTTTTCGCAGAAAAACTTCGTTTTACATGAAAACAATAGAGATAAATGGTGGCATATATGTAAAGGGTCAGAAAGCTGAGGTGTGTCAACGATGCCAGCATCGGGTTGGAGGCATAATGATAGGGAGTGAAAAACTTATTGAGAAAACAGGTTGAAGGAATATTAAATTTTAAACAGATGAACACAAAAACGGCCATGACAAGGCTTACTTCTATAAATTCGATGCCTGTGAGCATCTTTTTGCCAATCAGCACCGGAAAGGTAGCGTATAAATAAAACAACAATAAAAAAGCAGTTAAGAAAAGAAACATAGCCATCATGGCCCAGTTTTCGTTGTAAACGGGCTGGTCGGGCAGCTTAAGGGTAAAAAGATAATCGTTCTGATTATTAAAAACGGCAAATTTATCCGCGGGTTTATTGAGTACAATGCCTATGTCCCTGTTGAGCTTAAAACCTTCGGTAAATTTATTGACGAGTTCATTATTTTCGTAGGGATAATTGTATTTGATGGGAATATATGCCACAATATTAAATTCACCCACCCGCTTAGACCTGGTAATGGTATGCATATTGGGCAGCAATGTATATTCCCAGGCAGTATTTTTCAGATTCCGCTGTTCGGCCAGATTATCCGACCAGAATATCAGTTTCTCTCCCCTGAAAACGAGGTATGTATTGGTTAGTTTCTGAAAAGAAATCAGGTTGAGAGAGTCCAGCGAATTTCGCTCCAGCAGTGCTTCCATCTCCCTCATTTTCTGTTCAGCTCTGCGCTGCTTCACTGCCACATTATATCTGACGTCATTGATGGGAATGGCATTGGAGGGCGATTGTTCATAAAACCACTGACACACACTACCGAGCACAGCAAACAGAAACAATAACATCAGTAATGTACTGTTTCGGTTGAAAAACCGGAAAGGGATTGCTCTGTTCTTATTCATGATGATAAGGTTCTCCTTTCATAATGGTCATGGATCGGTAAAGTTGCTCCACAAAGAGCAGGCGTATCATTTGGTGCGAAAAAGTCATCAGCGAAAGCGACATCATAGCATTGCTGCGGGAATATACCTTTTCGGCAAAGCCATACGGTCCTCCTACTACAAAAACCGTACATTTATTGGAATTCAGCATCAGATTAGCCAGGTATTCCGAAAATTTGACAGAAGTAAACTGTTTACCCTTTTCGTCGAGCAGGATAACATGATCGGAGTTTTCGAGCTTACCAAGTATCAGCGCGCCCTCTTTTTCCTTTTGCTGCTCTATTGTTAAACTTTTTGCATTTTTGAGTTCAGGTATTACGATCGTTTCAAAACCTACATAGTGTTTCAACCTACCGGCGTAATCATCTATCAACGCAGTAAGCCGGCTGTCTGTTGTTTTTCCGACCATTAACAATTTTATTTTCACCTGATTTTCCTTTTTTTACAATTTTGGTCTGCTATTTGTAGGAATAATTGAGAAAATCCGTTCACCAAGCACCGAAATTTTAATAACTTTGTACGCGGATTTATTTTCCAATGCAAATATTGCAAAAAAAACAGAAGAAAAACCGTTTAACCGGCTAATTATTTCCAAAAAAGAACTCAATAAAATGAAAATGTATAAATTAGTAACACTACTCTTCGTATTCACCGTGGGAATGCTTCAATTTGCTCCCGCTCAGAATGCCGATGTACCCAACGAAATAACCGCAGCCCTCAACAGCGGCGATGCCAATAAACTCGCAGGGTGGCTCAACACCAACGTGGAATTGGTTATTGGCGATAAAAATGATGTTTACAGCAAACAACAGGCTATAGCCATTATCTCCGATTTCTTCAGAAATAATTCGGTACAAAGCTTCCAGGTGTTGCACAAAGGTAACCGCGAAGCAGCCAGTTTTGTGATTGGCACACTGAAAACCACGACCGGGAATTACCGGGTATATGTGTTGACCCGCAAACCGGTGAAACAATCCTTAATACAGCAATTACGTATAGAAACATCCTATGAATAAAGATTTTATCGAAATGATCCCGGCATGGTTTGCCGAGGATATCGGAGATGGTGACCACACCACCCTATCGTGTATTCCTGCTGACGCAGTAGGTAAATCACAACTGATTATAAAAGAAAACGGAGTACTGGCAGGCGTGGAAGTAGCCCGTGAGATATTCAAAGCCTTTGACCCCGAACTGAAAATGACCGTTTTTATCCCCGATGGATCGGAAGTAAAATACGGTGATATTGCATTCGTAGTGGAAGGAAAAATCCAGTCGCTGTTACAAACCGAACGGCTGATGCTCAACATCATGCAACGGCTGAGCGGTGTGGCCACCCGCACACACCAATATATGGAACTGCTCAAAGGCACCC
>CALMZF010000161.1 GCA_937870645.1 uncultured Paludibacter sp.
CGGCCAAAAACAACTGGATGGCCGACGACTGGCACCAACCCGGCGAAGACATCCGACCGCTGCTGGATGCTATCATCCAATACATTCCCGAACCTGTTATGCTGGAAGGAACTCCGCAAATGCTTATCACCTCACTCGATTATTCGTCCTATGTAGGCCGTATAGCGGTAGGAAGAGTTCACCGGGGCACATTGAAAGAAGGAATGGATGTAATGCTCTGTAAAAGAGACGGATCAAGAGCTAAAACAAGAATTAAAGAACTTCACACCTTTACCGGCCTGGGACGTTCGAAAACCAATGAAGTCAAATCGGGCGATATTTGCGCTTTGGTGGGTATCGATGGTTTCGAAATCGGCGATACCATTGCCGACCTGCAAAATCCGGAACCGATGAAACCCATTGCCATTGACGAACCTACCATGAGTATGGTTTTCACCAATAACGATTCACCTTTCTACGGCAAGGAGGGAAAATTTGTCACCTCGCGTCACATCCACGAGCGCCTCATCAGGGAGTTGGATAAAAACCTGGCTTTACGGGTAGAAAAAGAGGTAAATGCAGACGTTTGGCATGTGTTTGGACGTGGTGTGCTGCACCTTTCAGTGCTCATTGAAACCATGCGCCGTGAAGGCTACGAACTGCAGGTGGGTCAGCCACAGGCCATCTTCAAGGTAATTGACGGAGTAAGATGCGAACCGATAGAACAGCTCACCATCAACCTGCCCGAAGATTGCTCCGGAAAAATCATTGAAATGGTGGCCAACCGGAAGGGTGAAATGATCAGCATGGAAGCTCTCTCCGACCGTATTCAACTGGAATTCACCATTCCCTCGCGCGGAATTATCGGACTACGCAACAATGTGCTGACCGCATCAGCGGGTGAAGCCATCATGTCGCACCGTTTTCTGGAATATCAGCCTTACAAAGGCGAAATCTCACGTCGAACCAACGGTTCAATTATTGCTCTCGAAACCGGAACTGCCTTTGCCTATGCGCTCGACAAGTTGCAGGATCGTGGAAAATTCTTTATTTTCCCCCAGGATCAGGTCTATGCCGGCCAGGTAGTGGGCGAAAATTCAAAAGAAGGTGACATAGTAGTCAACGTTACCAAATCGAAAAAGCTGACCAACATGCGTGCCTCCGGTGCCGACGATAAGTCACACCTGGCTCCGCCCATTGTTTTCAGCCTCGAAGAAGCACTGGAATATATCAAGGAAGATGAATATGTGGAAATTACGCCACTGAGTATCCGGCTTCGGAAAATTTATCTGGACGAAAACGAAAGAAAACGTTTCTCTAAAAATAATTAATCAATTTGTTCGTTATAGAGGTATAACAATTTGATTCTCCCGGTTATGAAATCGAAAATACTATTCCTGATTATCGCACTTACAGTAAGTGCCGCCACGCATGCTCAGCTCGGACTTCGGGGTGGAGTGAATATGGCCAATGAAATCCGCTCGTTCAACAAAGAGGAAATTCAGCGTGCCTTTCAAAGTGAAAACCTGACCGGATACCAGATCGGGTTGGTGCTGCAGCTAAATCCCAAAAAAACGGGACTTGGAATGGAATTGGGAGCTTTGCTTTCACAGAAAGGAAGTTCGTTCCGCTTTGACAGCACCGGAGGAGTCAACTCATTTGTCAAAGCCTATCAGGAAATAAATTATATAGAAGTTCCGCTCAATCTCCGATACCGCATTTGCCTGGGTGGATTAGCACTCTACGGTTCCGGGGGAATTTACGGCGATTATGCACTGAATGGAAAGTCGGTGTTTGATTCTGAAATCATTACCGATTTCGAAACTGCAAAAAATTTCGATGATGCAATGGAAAGACTCGATTATGGTTACAGCGTTGGATGCGGCATTGAGATAATGGGTACTATCCAGGTGGGAGCTGCCTGGAGCCAGGGACTGAAAAAGAAAGATGCCAGCAAAAGTTTTACCGACAGGATAACCACATCAGGAGGCGTTCCGGTACCTAATCTGGAAGTTTCGTCCACTTCAAAGGTTTTCTCGGTATGTCTGACTTACCTCTTCTAAGCTACACAGAAAAAATTTAAAAACAGTTGTCCGGAAAACTTTTAAAAAAATTGAGTTAACCTGAGATCTCTCACTTCGTTCGAGATGACAATCAGTTAGTTATATCTTTGACTGGGAGGGGGGATGTTGGCGGCTTTGCCGCCAACATCCCCCATCCCAGTCAACCAAATTCAATGCAATGCGCTGTCATTCTGAGCGATAGCGAAGAATCTCTCTATTTATCGGACAACAGCAAAATTAAACATCAGAAAAAGAGCGAATTCGCTCTTTTTTTTGTGTCCATCTTTCAAATACTGCAAAACAGCGTAACGAGAAAAGGGACAGAAAAGTCCATAACAAAACCGTGGTAAATGGAAACGATGGAATATTCTTTCCCTGAATTCCGCACAATCACCGGAAAGGTAGTATCCATAGTAGTAGCTCCTCCGGCTGAGATAGGCGCCAGTTTACCGAAGTACTTCACCATCCACGGAGCCAACAGCAGGGTGAGAATTTCACGAAAAATATTCGCCAGCAGTGCAATAGTCCCGAACTCAACTCCTTTGTATTGTGTAATAAGAATACTTGAAAGAGAATAATAACCAAATCCCGAACCCACCGCCAGACATTCGGTCAGTGTTCGGTCACGGAAGAATAATCCCACCACCACTACACCCAGATACGTACCGAACACAGTCATTACAGGCAAAAAAAGCATGCGGGGTGAGAGACTTCTGAATTGCCGGAAAGCGTTGCGATCCTGTCCGATACTGATACCCACGCTGAACATAAGGAGGCAAAGCACATAAAAACTCAGGTTGGACTGCACCCACTCCGCGGGGAAAATGCGTGAAATGCCCAGCAAAAGTCCCGCGGCAAAAAAAGATAGTATAATAAGGCTGCTTTTCATGCTGTTTTTTAATTTTCATATCTGCCCCTAGCCCCCTAAAGGGGGTATTTGGAGCGTTAAATTACATTTGTACGAATCGTTTAGCAAGATCAATCATTGACATGTGAGTCAAAAGTATTTGGCATGGGTGTTTCATGCTGTTTGATTCTTTTATTCTTTTGCAGAAACATCAATGATGCTTTTCAACTCCGTGGTGTAACAGGGCGAAAGTTTTTCATTTTTCAGTTTCCATTTGCGGTCGAAACCCTGCGCACAAAGTTTCAGATGCTGACGTCCATACCGGTCATTGATTTTGTCCATCGTGTCCATGAGTTTGGCAAATTTTTCCCGGTCGCGGTTGTCGAAAAGGCAAGTCTGGAGCGGTCGTTCAGGCACTATATCCATTACGATCACTCCTGCCTTTTTGAATCTATATCCTTCCCTGAAAATATTATTGAGTACGATACGGGCATAATGTATCAATTCGGCCGAGTCGTTGGTGGGAGCCGGAAGTTGCACCAGTTGTTGATTGTAATACTGTGGGTTGTTTGTATCAAAGGGATTGGTCTGGAGCAGCACCATCAGCGAGTTGGCGTATGAATGTTGCTTTCGGAGTTTTTCGCCGCAGGAGGCCGCAAAATTGGACACCGCTTCGGAGATGGAATTCATATCCGAAAGTTTGGTTCCGAAACTACGGGATGTACAAATCGTTTTTTTGGCGGCAGCCTCCTCCATTTCCAGGCAGGATGTTCCCCTGAGTTCCAACCATGTGCGCTCACCCGTCACACCCAACTGGCTGCGCACCCACGATTTTGTTCGCTGCGTGAAGTCCCAGGCAGTTTTTATATCGTAATAGTTGAGTTTTTTGGTAATTCTTCTTCCAATGCCCCACACATCGCCAATAGGAAATAGTTTCAACGCTTTTTCTCTTTTTTCGTCGGTATCGATGATGCATACATTTTTATACGCCGGATATTTTTTGGCAAACTTATTGGCCACTTTAGCCAGTGTTTTGGTGGGTGCTATGCCCAGGCTGACGGGAATTCCGGTGCCTTTAGTGACAGTTTTCACTAACTTACGAGCAAACTTTTCCACTTCGGGGATGCCGTCGAGTGTCAGGAATGCTTCATCGATGGAGTACACTTCCAGTTCGGGCACCATAGAAGCTATGATGCTCATCACCCGGTGCGACATATCGCCGTAGAGCACATAATTCGAGGAAAAAATATGAACCTGTCCTTTTTCGAAAAGTTCTTTGAGTTTATAAGCCGGTTCGCCCATGGGAATACCCAGTGCCTTGGCCTCGGCGGAACGCGCAATAACACAGCCATCGTTGTTGGAGAGTACCACAACCGGCTTCCCGTTGAGCGACGGATCGAAAACCCGTTCGCACGAAGCATAGAAATTATTGCAATCTAACAGGCCAAACATGACGGCTATCTACAATGAATGATGAGGATGGATGGAATAGGTCACTACGCCCCAGATACAGAAATTATTATCTTCGGTAATCTGTATCGGTTTGAATTTTTCGTTGGCAGGAACAAGGAAAACCGTTTCTCCATCCGTTTTTATATACTTCAGCGTAAATTCTCCGTCGATAAAACATACCACCGTATCGCCATCCTTGGGTTCGATGGACTTATCGATAATAAGAATATCACCGTTGG
>CALMZF010000162.1 GCA_937870645.1 uncultured Paludibacter sp.
ACTTCTTTATATTCGGTTGTTCCAGTCCGTAGCCTTTTTTCTTGTCTTCGGCTTTCAGCATGAATGCAAAAATCAATGCCAGCAGGCCCAGACAGGTGAAAATCATCATTGGAATGGTGTAGTTGTAATGTGTTACGGTTTTTCCGTTTTCAATGGTTCGTCCGATGATGCCGTATTTATCCAGTACCAATCCGATAATAAGCGGAATAAACATCAGCCCGATATTCTGTATCCAGAAAATGAGTGCGTAGGCAGAACCCAACTGTTTTTCGGGAATGATTTTCGGCACAGAAGGCCACATAGCCGAAGGCACCAGCGAGAAACCAATTCCTAAAATCACAACCAGAATTATTGCCACAAAAGGCTGATTTAAGAATGGAATGGAGAACATGGTATGCACAAAAATCAGGAGTAAGGAGCCGATAATCATAATGGTAGCACCTTTTCCTTTTTTATCGTACAGATTTCCGAAGAACGGAGTAAGAATGATGGTGCCGAAAGGCAAAAGCATGGGGATAAGACCGGCAAATTTCACATTTACTCCAAATTTGTTTATCATCAAGTCGGCTGCGTAATTCAAAAATGGGAATACCGCTGAATAGAAAAGCACACACAGTAAGGCAATTAACCAGAAACCTTTGTTTTTCAGAATAAATTTTATATCCGAAAGTTTGAATTTATCTTCATCAGCAATTTCTTCGGCTGCAGGATTGAATTCTGAAGCATCCAGTTTTTTATCCATAAAGGTATAAAGCACGAATGCCAAAAAGCCGATAATAATCAATATCAGCCCCAGAAACATGGGAGCAGAAAAACCAAACGAAACAGCCACGAAAGGCATTACTCCAAGCGCCAGACCGGTTCCCATACGGGCGGTAGCCATTTCAAGCCCCATAGCCAGTGCCAGTTCTTTGCCTTTGAACCATTTTACAATCACTTTCGAGACCGTGATACCCGCTATCTCCACCCCCAGACAGAATATGGAAAACCCTATGGACACTATAAATACCTGTGCTTTCATATCCCAAAACAGGATGTGCCAGTTTTCGGCAGCCAGACTTTGAGAAATCAATGCCAGATACATGGTAGCAGTACCCAATACCATAATAAGTGTAGCTAAAATTCCGGTAATCCGCACACCCAGTTTATCGAGAATAATTCCACCGATAATCAACATAAAGGCAAATACGGTAAGCCATCCGTATGAAAAACGGAAAATGGCAAAGTCGGTACTTGTCCAGTTGAGATCGGTTTCCAGCATTCGCTTGATAGGCGAAAGCACATCCTGAATAAAATATCCGCAAAACATGGTAAATGCGACTACGGCAAGGGCTGTCCAGCGTGCTTTTTTTGATTCACGCAGCGAGGTAATAATTCTTTCTGTCATATTGTTTTTTTAATTTAGTTTGTCAAGTTTATCAAGTTAGAAAGTTTATCAAGTTTATCAAGAAAGAAAGTTCATCAGGTAAAAAAGTTTGTAAAGTTCATCAGGTATACTTGTTTACAGTTTTCTTGTTTACCGTTCACCGTTTACTTGTTCTCTGTTCACCACTTACCGTTAATCACTAATCGTTTACTGTTTACTGTTTACAGTTTACAGTTCACCATTCACCACTTACCTTTAATCATTCCCCTTCGTAGTGTACAATTTGTGAAATTCGTATATTCGTATTTCGTACAATTCGTGTCTCAGTATAAATGATTGCAAATCTACAGAAAAAAATTAAAAACGGGACATTATAACGGAAATTTCAGCCAAAATTCAATTCTGGTACGGCTGAAATTTATCATTAGAGTTCGTCTTGACTAATTAATTTCAACTCAGAATTAATATTAAAAGATAAAAGACACTCTTTTGTTTTTTATTTTTAACTACTAATTTGACTACGTCGATTTTCAATTCACGAATGAAACTAATTATTTTCGTGCAATTAGTTTTATTCGTAGTCAAAAAAAATAAATTATTTAGTTTAATGAAAAGTCAAGATGACTTCTAAGGAAAAATTCAACTATATTTGCATTTGAAAACAGAAAAGATTGTTCATTTTTTTTTCGTTACAGGTTTCAACAAATTCTTAATTTTTTTCTTTAAGCCCCCTTTGGGGGTTTGGGGGCTGCTACTAATTATGGAAGAATATACCACCGTCATAAAACCCAAGGACAAGCTCCTGGAAGTCAATCTGAAAGAAATCTGGCAATACCGCGATTTGTTCAGCATGTTTGTGAAGCGCGACATTGTTACACAGTACAAGCAAACCATACTCGGACCCGCGTGGTTTTTTATCCAGCCGCTGTTCACCATGGCGATGTATATGTTGGTGTTTGGCGGCATTGCAGGCATCAGTACCGACGGACTGCCGCAGGCACTTTTCTACCTCTCCGGCATCCTGTGCTGGCAGTATTTCTCCGATTGCCTCAACAAAACCTCCAATACCTTTCTCAATAATCAGGGAATTTTCGGCAAAGTCTATTTCCCTCGCCTCATCGTGCCGCTTTCGGTAGTTACGTCCAACCTGCTGCGCCTGGGCATTCAACTTAGTTTGTTTGTAGCAGTTTATATGTATTATCTTGTCACCGGTGCCCCTGTGAGACCCAACTTATATGCGTTGCTGTTCCCGGTGCTGGTGGTTATGCTGGCCGGTCTGGCGCTTGGTTTCGGCATTATCATTTCGTCCATGACTACCAAGTACCGCGATATGACCATCCTCTTCACTTTTGTGGTGCAGCTCTGGATGTATGCCACGCCTATTATCTACCCGCTTAGTACCATCACCGATGAGAGAATACGCCTCGCTATGATGATTAACCCCATCACTTCCATAGTGGAAACATTCAAATACGGCGCACTGGGAGTAGGTACTTTCAGCTGGACGATGCTGGGCTATAGCTTCGGGTTTATGGTGGTACTGCTTACTATCGGGATTGTGGTGTTCAATAAGGTGCAGAGGAGTTTTATGGATACTGTGTAGCGTGGAGTGTGTAATGTGTAATGTGTAATGTTTGA
>CALMZF010000163.1 GCA_937870645.1 uncultured Paludibacter sp.
ACGCAAGGAAAAACTGATGGAAATGAAAACAGCTGCCGAAACCCGCAACGAGAAACTGATGCTTCAACTAATGAATGAAATAGAAGCAATTGACAACTTCAAAAATATGCTTTCGAAAGAACTCGACCGGGTGCTGAATTTAATTTAGCAGAAATATTTTACTTTCTTTGGAAGGGAAAAATGTATGACAATCACCAAATTATGATTATTATGGAAAATTTTTGGCAACAGGACACCCTGAAAGCTTCCCGATTGCTCAACCTCATTACCGAAGAAAAAATTAATACTGTATTGCTGGCACTGGCCGACGAAGCGGTGGCTGCCACCGGTGATATTCTGGCTGCCAATGCACTTGATCTGGCTGCACTGGAAACTTCAAATCCTCTGTATGACCGGCTGCTTCTCACTCCCGAAAGAATAAAAAGTATAGCCAACGATATCCGTAATGTGGCTGCTCTGCCCTCGCCCCTGGGCAAAACCCTGATGGAAACCGAAAGACCAAACGGGATGAAAATTTCGAAAATATCGGTTCCGTTCGGCGTGGTGGGTATTATATACGAAGCCCGCCCCAATGTGAGTTTCGATGTGTTTTCACTTTGCTTCAAATCGGGCAATACCTGCGTGCTGAAAGGTGGCAGCGATGCCTTCAACTCAAACCGGGCTATCGTTGAACTTATCAAAAATGTACTGCGAAAGCATGAACTTGACGAAAATACTGTAACACTGCTTCCTGCCGGACGGGAAGCGGCTGCCGAACTGATGAATGCCGCTGGTACGGTAGATGTGATCATACCGCGTGGTGGAAAAGGATTGATTGATTTTGTACGAAAAAACTCACTGGTGCCGGTCATTGAAACAGGTGCCGGAGTTTGTCATACCTACTTTGATGAATTCGGTGATTTGCAAAAAGGAAAAGACATCGTTTTCAATGCAAAAACACGCCGTGTAAGCGTGTGTAATGCCCTGGACTGCCTGATTATTGACCAAAAACGATTGATTGATTTATCGCTGATTTGCCAAAAACTGGCTGAAAAAAATGTAACGATATATGCCGATGAACCTGCTTACCGGGAATTGAACGGCCACTATCCCGAAACTCTGCTAAAAATGGCTGATGAATACAGCTACGGTACTGAATTTCTGGATTATAAAATGGCTGTGAAAACGGTTGCCGGAGTCGGGGAAGCTTTGGAACATATCGCCACTTACAGTTCCCACCACAGCGAGTGCATCATTACCGAAAACGCTGCAACAGCCGAATATTTTACAAAAGTGGTGGATGCAGCCTGTGTTTACACCAATGTTTCCACAGCCTTTACCGATGGAGCACAGTTTGGACTGGGAGCCGAAATCGGCATCAGCACGCAGAAACTGCATGCCCGCGGACCGATGGGACTGGCAGAGCTATGTTCGTACAAATGGGTCATCAAAGGCGAAGGACAAACACGCAGTTGATGCAATTTTATTCTATGCGGTGAAGTTTTCGAGCTCTTATTCAACAGCTTCTACGAAACGGTTTTAAGTATGTGCCCGGGTTTGTGTGTTTTTTTCAAAATCCAAGATAACCCGTTTTTCATTTCTATTCTGCAGTAAATATGCTGCAATATGGAAATAAACTTCCACTTTTTCACCCGTTCCCGGGAACATAATTTACAATATATCAATAATTTTATGTTTTTTTGTTGGAATTTCAAAAAAAATGTTTTTCTTTGCCTTTCGAAAGAAAAGTGTATTTTTCGTACGGTTTAAAGCCAACAGTTTTCACCTGATCTTATGAATGACTTTTGTTTTTTTACCTTCCGTTTTTATGCTATTTCTGTAACCTTATTTTTTATTCAATCTTTTCTCATTATGAACATTTATTTTGGAAACCTGAGCTACAAAGTTCGGGAAAATGACCTTCAGGGTGTTGTAGAAGAATACGGTGAAGTATCTTCCTGCAAAATTATCAAAGACCGCGAAACGGGTAAATCCAAAGGATTTGCTTTCGTTGAAATGGCTGATGATGCAGCCGCCACCAAAGCTATAGAAGAACTTAACGGCGCTGAACTCGACGGACGTACACTTGTAGTAAAAGAAGCACGCCCCAAGGCTTGATTTTTTCACACAAAAGGATTAAAACAACTTCCATTCCTTCTGAGGGGTGGAAGTTTTTTTTCATACCATTTATTTTTAATACTTTTGTGTTAAATTAAAGAACAGGAAAATGCTTAAGGAAACTTTCAGGAATTCGGGAACATTGGGAAAACTGCTGCAATTATTTTTTATAACCCTTTTTCTGGGCATTGCCGCAATGGGCATCGTGTCGGTTATTTTCGGCACTACGACTCTTATCAACGACCAGAAGGTAATGCAACTGATACTTTCTCTGTTTACTTTTTTAATTCCGCCTGTTGTTGTGGGCTATTTGTGGTACGAACGCCCTGCTGCAGCCTATGGGCTGACTCAGAAACCGGATGGAAAACAGATTATTTTAGCGGTTCTGCTGATGATAGCCCTCTCGCCGGGCATCAACCTGCTCGCCTATCTCAACGAGCAAATTGGTCTGCCTGATTTTATGAAGGGTATCGAACAGTATTTCAAAGACATGGAAGCCCTGGCCGCTTCAGTAACCGAGCAAATGCTGAAAGTGAACAATATGGGTGATTTACTTGTCAATCTGCTTGTAATGGCCGTAGTCCCGGCATTTTGCGAAGAACTTTATTTCAGGGGTACGTTGCAAAATATATTTTCTGAAAAAAGAAATAAACATGCTGCAATCTGGATTGTGGCTATTATTTTCAGTCTGATACACTTTCAAATGTACGGCTTTATTCCGCGCATGATTTTGGGTGCTGTGCTTGGATATCTGCTTGTGTGGAGCGGAAGTTTGTGGGTGTCGGTCATTGCTCACTTTACCAACAATGCACTCGCCGTACTGGTATCCGGTTTCGGACAGGGTAATGAACAAGTAAAGGCTATGGAGGAAATCGGAAAATCGGAAACTTACTGGTATGGGATTATCAGTATTCTGATTTCGGCATTAATTATTCGCGAAATCTATAAAATGCGGAAAAAGGAAACTCAGGAAATAAAGCCGGTATCATAACACCGCAAAATCTACGCTCTCCTCTCCCCCACTATCATCAGTGCCTGCTCGCGTAGAGATGCAGGTAACTGAATATTCCGCAACTGTAAACTACGCAACCAGGAAGCCACATCGGATTCACGGAGCGAATACAGCACGTATGCAATCGCTTCGGTCTGTTCGTCGCTAAACTTTTCGGGAGCCAATCCGGCCAGGACATCCAGCTCCTCATCCTCGAAATATTCAATTTTGGTATCTTTTATCTGCAGATTGTCCCGTTCGCACACCTCATGCGCTCCACAACACTCGGGGTCTTCGTTAATTACAATTTCAACCTCCTCATTCTTGCGTGAGCGTACTACCTGTGTAACCAAAAATAAAGCCA
>CALMZF010000164.1 GCA_937870645.1 uncultured Paludibacter sp.
TCCCAACCTAGCTCCGTATTTGTTTTCTACATTCAGATTTATTCGTAATTTTGTGAACCATAAAACACAAATCTTCATGCTTACAAAAGTAGAACGCGACGAAATCATTGCACTTATCCGTCAGGAAGTCACTCCGGCTATCGGTTGTACCGAACCCATTGCTGTAGCCTTGGCGGTAGCAAGGGTGAAGGAATTACTCACTGTAATTCCTGAAAAACTGGATATATGGCTCAGTGCCAATGTCCTGAAAAATGCCATGGGAGTGGGCATTCCAGGCACTGGTATGTCGGGACTTCCCATAGCCATTGCTATGGGTGCACTTGTGGGCAAGTCGGAGTACGGGTTGGAAGTGCTCCGCGATAGTACTCCGGATATTGTGGAAGAAGGAAAGAAACTCGTAGACAGGGGAATTATCAATATACACCTGAAAGAAGATATTGTGGAAAAGCTGTATATCGAAGTAACAGCATCCGCAGGTCCCGACACGGCAAGGGTGATCATCAGTCGCGAACATACCCGGTTTTCACTCATTGAAAAAAATGGCATAAAACTCCTCGAACTCGAAGATAATGAAACGGAAGAAACCGTAACCGAACAGTTGCAACTCTCATTCGACAAAGTGTGTGATTTTGCCTTCTACACGCCGATTGATGAAATACGGTTTATAAAAAAAACAGTTGAACTCAACAAAGCAGCCGCGGAGGAGTCGCTTAAAGGTACCTACGGGCACAGTGTGGCACAGACTCTGACCAACAGCACTATGGGTAACTCCGTATATAACCACATGCTCTCGGTGACGGCTGCAGCCTGCGATGCACGTATGGCCGGAGCCATGATACCGGTCATGAGCAATTCGGGAAGCGGCAACCAGGGCATAGCGGCTACGCTGCCTGTTTCCGTGTTTGCTGAAGAAACCGGAAAATCGGAGGAAGAACTAATTCGCGCTCTTATTTTAAGCCATCTGATCACCATTTATATCAAGCAAAGCCTCGGGCGACTCTCGGGATTGTGCGGCGCAGTAGTGGCTGCTACCGGATCGGGTTGCGGAGTGACTTATCTGATGGGCGGCACGCGTGAACAAATCGGATTTACGGTGAAAAATATGATTGGCAATGTGACCGGCATGATTTGCGACGGTGCCAAGCCAAGCTGCACCCTGAAAGTGCACAACGGAGTTTCTACAGCCACTTTGTCGGCGCTGCTGGCTATGGACAATAAAGTGGTTACTGCTGTAGAAGGAATTGTTGATGAAGATGTGGATAAAACCATTTTGAACCTGACAAAAATTGGGCGGGAAGGTATGACCGAGACAGATAAAATGGTGCTGGATATTATGACTAACAAATAATAAGTTATTTTTTACGATGAATACGACAAAAGATATAGCCATCCAATCCTTTCAGTCAGGAATGAATTGTGCGCAGGCTGTGGTAACCGCTTATGCAGACCGGTTGAAATTTGACCCCGACCTGGCAGCCGGTCTCTCATGCGGTTTTGGTGGTGGAATGGGGCGGCTGCAGCAAACCTGCGGGGCATTAACGGGTGCTTTTATGGTGCTGGGTATTCACAACAGCCGATTATACACCGACCGTGCCGAGCTGAAAAACGTCACTTACACGCAGGTTCGGAAAATAAATGAAAAATTCAGGCAAAGGCAGGGGGCAACCGATTGTCGCTCATTGCTCGGATGCGACCTGCAAACCGATGAAGGTATGCAATACCACAAGGATACCCATCAAAGCAAAACGATTTGTGAAAAATGCATCGCTGCTTCGATTGAATTACTCGATGAAATCGTTGGAGATTAATAAGCCCCCCTGCCCCCCAAAAGGGGGTTCAAATAAAACAGTGAAAAGAAATCAGTAAATCTTGTATCTTGTCATTATTGTCTTATTTCCTCGTAAATGACTAATGGAACTTCAAACAAGAAAGCTGCCAATTTGGCAGCTTTCTTGTTTGAAGTGGTTTCTGAGTTGATTAGAATTTAATCAGTTTAAACGATTTTCCTCCAATCCGTACGATATAAACTCCTGCGGGCATACTGCTCAAATCCAGTGTATTGCTTCCGGCGTTCAGTTGCTGACGGATATGCAGCTGTCCGTTCAGGTTGTAAACACTGATTTCGGCTTGCTGAGCCATGGTTACTGAGAGTTTGTTTCTCACAGGATTTGGGAACAGATTGAGTACCGTGTTTTCTGCAACGTTCCATCCGGTAACTCCATCATTGCTTTTCATCACCAGATCGCGGTTGGCTACGCTATTATCGGTCGAAAGAGCTACTCCCGTTGAGGCATAAGCCGAAGCTGTTTCGGCTTCAACGGTGTATGTGTCGAGCGGAATATCTGTAAATACATAATTTCCGTTGACATCGGTGAGTGTCCAGGCTACCGGTGCATTTGCTCTGTTGAACAGTATAACAGTGGTATTTACAGCCAGATTATAATTGGCAATGCCTTCGGTACTCATCAGTGCATTTTTTACCATCAGGCTGTCATTCAGTTTGTATGATTCATAGTATATATTCCCGAATATCTTACCGCTGCCGGTTTTCCGGTCGTAATAACGCATTTTTACAGCTACCTTAACATTAGTTTTGTTCAATTCAATAAAATCAGCTGTTTTGTAGTAGAGTTTATCTATATAGAATGTAGGCAGATAATTGCGGTACAATTCACGGTCGGGGATGACGTAAACGGTGTATGCGCCCGGATGCAACCGGCCGAATGTAAACGTTCCCTCCCTGATGGTGCTGAGTGCAGCCGATTTCCGATAACCCTTTTCGAACAGAATGACCATGCCCGATTTTACCGTATCGTAACCGGCAAGGGCAACACCGCTAAGTGAGAGTGTATCGGCCGACAGGGTGATTACATAGCAGTTGACAATACCCACAGCGATGCACAGATTTGCATCATAAACCAGTGTGTTGATGGGTGTTGCACCAAATTTCACCTTATCGCCGGGGTTGAGATTGCGTACTGCCGTACCATCAGCATAAATCATATTGCCGTTTTTAATGAAGTAAAGGTTCTGGCTGGTGGTTTCACGAACAAACAACTGTGAAGAGCAGGCATCGGTACCCCGTTCAATGATTCCTTCCTTGTCCATGATACAGGGCGGTGCAGTTTCTATCAGTCTGTAACAGGTTGCAACACCTGCTACGGGACATAAAGAAACCTTATTCGAATCGTTGTGTAAGAGGTAACCTCCAAATACAACTTTATCGCCCGGTTTCAGCGTGTTGACTGTTGTGGAGCTGTTGCTGATTGCCGGTACCTTGATTGTATATAGGTTTCGGGTCAGAATTTCGCGAATAAAGAGTTGTCCGGTGCATCCGTCAATTCCTTCTTCCACGATCCCTTTTTTATCGAGTACGCAGGGCTGAATGCTGTCAATCAACCTGAAACACAAGGCTATACCCACCGTGCGGCAGTAGTTGGAAGCAGTGTCCAATTTGAGTGGATATCCGCCAAATTTGACTTTATCGCCTTCCTTCAGCTTAGGATTAATGCCTGTATTGTTGTCTGTAATACCTTTGATGAAATAAAGTTGTGCCATGGGCGATGCGTACGGGGTGGAAGTGTCTTCAAAATAGAGTCTGTCCTGACATTTCACCACTATTCCCGATTTGTCCATCACACAGGGAGGATCAACCACAGGGGGAGTCGTATTGATTATTTGGTAGCAAATCACTTTTCCTACCGGACGACAAAGCGGTTCGGGGGCAGGAATGTTGCTGCTGAGAATACCGCTAAATCGCACCGTGTCACCTGCTTGTGGCTTGGTGAATATTCTCCCGCTGCTGTCGGTATTGGTAGCACTGTTAAACGTATATAGTTGGCGGACAGCCAGGGGAGAGAATTCCTGAATATACAATGTGCCACCACAAGCAATCACTACTCCGGTTTTTTCCATTTTACACGGAGCAATTGTTTTATAAAGTTTACCGTTGAAATAAATTTCCGTGGTGCCGGTGATGGTTCCCAGATTAATAAATGCTTTGAACCAGGTCATTACCGTTGTACACGGTCTTCCCATATCGGGAATTTTATTCAGACTAACATAAATTTTTCCCGGAGCGACAGAGTCTTTCTTCAGGAAATAATCGGGACAACCATCGTTGGATAAATACACGTAAGTCATGTACACGCTATCCTTTTCCGATGGATTTTCGGGGTAAATATAAGCAGTATCACGGACAATGTTGGTTGTCTGAGCTGCAACTGACAGTGTACCCGAAAAACAAACAGCTATCAGCAAAATCAATTTTAGTAAGTGAAGATTTTTCATACCTGTAGATCTTTAAGTTCCAATATCTGACATCATCTCCTCCGTTTTCTTTGCGAATTTACGGACTATTACCTCACGAATATATAACATTTTTCGCTTCAAATGGTTTG
>CALMZF010000165.1 GCA_937870645.1 uncultured Paludibacter sp.
GTTACCGAGCTCAGGCTCATGGCTGCGGCTGCAAACATGGGACTAAGTTTCCATCCCAGTGCCGTATAAAACACTCCTGCGGCCAGCGGGATGCCGATTATATTGTAAAAAAATGCCCAGAACAGGTTTTCTTTGATGTTTTTAATTACCGCTTTACTCAACCGGATGCCGGTAACCACATCCAGCAAATCACTTTTCATCAGCACCACATCGGCTGCATCAATAGCAATATCCGTTCCGGAGCCGATGGCAAATCCCAGATCAGCACGCATCAACGCCGGGGAGTCATTGATACCATCGCCGACCATCGCTACTTTTTTCCCTTCGGTTTGAAGTTGTTGCACTATTTTATCCTTGTCCTGCGGCATTACTTCTGCCATTACTTCATCCAGGCCCAATTCTTCCTGAATAGCCAACGCTGTCCGTTTGTTATCACCGGTCAGCATGATGGTTTTCAGGTTCATATTTTTGAGCAAAGTTACGGCCTCTCTGCTTGTTGGTTTAACGGTATCTGCCACCGCTATAATTCCCAGTATATTCTCATCGTCGGTGATGATAAGGGGTGTTTTTCCACTTTGAGCATACTGATGGATAAGATAATCCATATCTTCTGTGTTAGTATTTTCCGAAATAAAACTCAAATTCCCTATTTTGTAAACCTGACCGTTGATTTTTCCGGAAATTCCTTTACCGGGAGTATTTTCAAATGCCGTAACTTCGTAAAGAGCATACTTTAATTCTTTTGCTTTTTGCAAAATAGCCTCCGAGACCGGATGTTCGGAATATCGTTCCAGTGATGCACTAATTTTCAGTAATTCTTCTTCATTTAAATAATGTAATGCTTCCACATTGGTCACTTTCGGTTTTCCTTCGGTGAGCGTGCCGGTTTTGTCAAATATTATTGTGTCTATTTTGTCACCCATTTCCAGGGCTTCTGCCGATTTGAAAAGTACACCATTTTCAGCTCCCTTTCCGGTACCCACCATGATAGCAACCGGTGTAGCCAGCCCCAGCGCACACGGACAGGAAATAATCAGAACAGCAATTCCTATGGATAATGCAAATTCGAAAGGGTAACCTAATAGCAGCCAAACGATAGTTGCCAACAATGCAATTCCAATCACAACGGGTACAAATATCCGGCTGATGCGGTCGGCAAGTTTTGAAATGGGAGCTTTGGATGCCGATGCTTCCTCCAATAATTGAATAATCTGAGAAAGTGTAGTATCTTTCCCGACCTTTGTTGCACGGAAAGTAAAATAACCTGTTTTGTTAATACTGGCCGACAGAACTGGTTCACCTGTCTGTTTGAATACCGGAATGCTTTCACCGGTGAGTGCCGATTGGTCAACCGAGCCCGAACCGCTTTCGACTATGCCGTCAACTGCGATTTTTTCACCCGGCCGAATGCTGACAATATCATTCAGCCTCACCTCCTCAACGGGAATTTCAATTTCATTTCCTTTGCGGATGACATTGGCCGTCTGTGGAGCAGAATTAATCAGCTTTGTCAGTGCTTCGGAAGTCTGACGCTTTGATTTTGCTTCAAAATATTTCCCCAGGGTAATTAATGTGAGTATCGTAGCACCCGATTCGAAGAAAATATCATGAGCATAGGTATGAACAAGGTGCAATTGCTGGTGACCAAGTCCGTAAGAAATTCGATAAATGGCAAAAATGCCGTACAGCAACGCTGCCGATGAACCGATGGCTACAAGCGCGTCCATAGTAGGTGACAGTTGCCACAGGGAGCGAAAGCCGTGTGTGAAAAATT
>CALMZF010000166.1 GCA_937870645.1 uncultured Paludibacter sp.
TCAGAGAAAAATATCTCTCTGAATTATTAATCGAAAAATTTAAAATTGGTGATTTAATTTTTTATTCCAAAATTGAATAATTCAGAAGGTGTACGGGCCTTATCCATTATGCTTTTCAATTCCTGAACTTTTTCCGGATTTTGAGCCGAAAGATCCCTGGTTTCATTCAGATCATCATCCACATTGTACAATTCCAGGGTAGGCGATGTTTTTATATTCTGACGGATAAGTTTCCAGGGACCTTTTCTTACAGCCTGTCGTCCGCCTTCTTCATGAAACTCCCAGTAGAGGTAATCATGTTGCGGTTGTATCCCTACACCGGTAATAGTTGGCAGCATCGAAACTCCGTCGGTTGGTTGTGTCCAGGCAGCCTGCATCCCGAGTAATTCGGTAAAGGTGGGCATCATATCCCAAAATGCCCCCATGTAGTTATTTGTTGTTCCGGGAGTAATGTGATCCTTCCATTTCACAATAAAAGGAACACGAATTCCACCCTCATATAAGGAGCGTTTTGTGCCTCTTAGTCTTTTTTCGGTATTGAAAAAATCGGGATCACCGCCGCCTTCGGAATGTGCACCATTATCGCTGGTGAAAATAATAATGGTTTTTTCCAGTATACCCTGTTTTTCCAGTTCGATCATGATTTCGCCTAAGTAATTATCAAGGCGTGTCACCATTCCGGCAAATTGTGTGCGGGGAATAGTGGTTCCTGTGTAGTCGCCGGAATATTTAAATGCTTTTGGTTCACAGAATTTCCTCTTATACATTTGGAGAATGCTGTCGTCGGGCTGTTCGAGTGATGCATGTGGTAACGAGTATGCGAAATATCCAAAAAACGATTTTCCTTTGTTATCGCGTATAAATTGCAACGCCTGCTGATGAATCAGATCCTGTGAATAGGGGTTGGCTGGCAGGATAACTTTAATAGAATTATCATACAGCCAAGCCGGATAATAGGAATGAGCCTGTCGCTGGCAATTGTATCCGTAGAATTTGTCAAATCCCACTTTGTTGGGTTCGGCTGCTGACCCGGGATAGCCTAATCCCCATTTTCCAAAAGCGCCGGTAACGTATCCTGCATTCTTGAAAAGTTGTGCAATGGTTTTTACACTACCGTCCAACGGTTCCTGACCTTCGGGCGATATTTCCCTGTTTCCTCTTATTTTGGTATGACCGGTATGTTGACCTGTCATCAGGCAGGCTCTTGAAGGTGCACTTACCGATGTACCCGAATAAAGTTGAGTAAACGACATCCCTTCTTTTGCAAGTTTGTTGATATTCGGCGTGGAAATGAATTGGTTTCCATAAGCTTCAATATCGCTGAACCCGAGATCGTCGGCCAGGATAAAAATTACATTGGGAGTCTCAGAAGATTTATTGTGATTGGGAACTTCGGCAGTTTGAGCATTTAACCCAACAGACACGGAGGTCAGCAGTAAACCGCCGGAAAATTTATTGATATGTGTTTGCCTGAATTTCATAGTTTTCAAATTTATTTTTTCTCTATTACAAATACCGTAAAATCATAAATATAGCCTGCATTCATTTCATTATCAGCACCCACTGACGATAGTTCATTGGAAGTATAATGAATACGAATTCTTGTTTTGCCGGTGGCAGCATTTTGTGGAATGGCAATAGGTATGCTTACTTTCGGTTCATGCTTTTTGTGAGAAATAATTATATATTTTCCCAGATATGTTTCAAAACTGCCATCCCTGTTCCAGTCAGCAAACGCATAGGCATAAGTAGAATGGATATTACCTGCTTTATTCGCCGTGAGATTTAGTCTAAATGTTTTCCCTCTGACCAATATCGTAGAAGTAACAGAGTAATTAATGTAATGGCTCGATGGTGAAGTGGCAGAAAAATAAGCCAGCGGTTGGCTGACCGACTTCCCAACTGTTACAGCACTTGTGAGATAAGAATTTGGATTTATTGTTCCGCACGGGACTTTATAAATGGGATTGGAGAGGGAAGTTGCATTTTGTTTTATCATCTTTTCAATCTTTTCTTCGGATTTTATCTGTGCATTCAACGTCGGCAGATTGAAAATAAATAAAGCAATTGTCAACAGTAACAACGTGTGTTTTTTCATAGTTGATAAGAAATTTAAGTATCAGATGCAAATGTAATAATTTACGCTTAGTAAGAATTGATTTATGAACATTCAGAACGTTTTTTTAAGCACAAGGTGAATTATTCGCCTTTGTAATGTGATTTTTATTTCAAAACTTCCAGTTTGGCAAATTTCAGCAGCAACGATTTCACACCTTTTTCTCCGAAATCAATTTCTGCTTTTTCATTACCGTCAACCAGATTGGTTGAGAGCACTTTACCCAGGCCGAAAATGCCATGTTTCACAAACGAACCCACCGGCAGACTTGAGTTGATGACGGGTACTGCATTGTCGGAACTCTTACCGAGCTTGGTCAGATTGCGATGGAATGTAGTGGGTGCAACTTCCGGTTTTTCCACCCGGTTGAACGGCGTTTGGCGAAAACGGTTACGCTCTATTTCCATGTCGTCATCCCAGCCGGAAAATGAAGGTTTGGCTGTATAGCCGCTTGGCTCATCCTGTTCAAGATATTGTTTGTCAATGTCTTTCAGAAAACGGCTCGGATTGGCAAAGTTTGTTTTGCCGTTTTTGAAGCGTGATTTGGAATAGCTGATAAAACACTGCTCTTCGGCACGGGTGATGGCCACGTAAAAAAGCCGTCGTTCTTCTTCCAGTTCGCGGGCGGTCTCGGCAAATGGCGAAGGAAACAATTCTTCTTCCAGCCCGACAATGAATACGGTCCTGAATTCAAGGCCTTTTGCAGCGTGAATGGTCATCAGCGTGACTTTATTACCATCCTTGTCTTTATCGGTATCCTGGTCGGTGAGCAGCGAAACTTCCGACAGAAATTCGGGAAGTGTAACCCGTTCGGCACCTTCTTCCTTTATTTTCATCTCAGAATATTCATGAATGGCTTTCAACAATTCCTGTACGTTGTCAATCCGGCTCAGATTTTCGGCAGTGCGGTCGGTCATGGCATCGGCAAGCATACCGGTAGTTTTTACAATGCTGTCGGCCAGCTCGTAAGCATCCTGTACAGGAACCTGTTGCGAAAATACGTCAATCATACTCCGGAATTGCGCCAGTTTATTGGCTGTGCCGGAGTTGACAGGTAAATTATACCGCAGCATATCGCTCAGCACATCCCACATACTTACTTCGTGAAGTCGTGCACAATCGGATATTTTATTGACAGTGGTATCGCCTATGCCGCGCGCCGGATAATTGATAATACGTTTCAGGGCTTCCTCGTCGTTGGAATTGCACACCAGTCGCAGATAAGCTATCACATCCTTGATTTCTTTCCGCTGATAGAATGACAAGCCGCCGTAAATACGGTAAGGAATGTTTTGTTTGCGCAGCGACTCTTCCATCACACGCGACTGCGAGTTGGTGCGATAAAGTATGGCAATATCTTTGTAATCAATATTCTCGTCGGCGTGAAGAGCAGCTACCTTATTTGAAACCACGAATGCTTCCTCATAATCGGTAATCACACCTGAAACCCTGATAAGATTGCCGGTTTCTTTTTCCGAAAAAATAGTCTTGCGGATTTGTTCCGAATTTTTATCTATCAGGCTATTGGCCGCATTTACAATGGTTTGGGTGGAGCGGTAATTTCGTTCAAGCTTAAATATTTTAGCATTTTTATAAGTCGATTGAAATTTCAGGATATTGTCAATATTGGCACCGCGGAAAGAGTAAATGCTCTGCGCATCATCGCCCACCACGCAAATATGTTCGTGCTTTTCTGCCAGTTTTTTGATAATCAAGTATTGGGCAAAATTGGTATCCTGGTATTCGTCCACCAAAATGTATGAAAAGATGTTTTGGTATTTGTCCAGTATTTCGGGATAATTACGGAAAAGCAGATTGGTTTGGAGCAATAAATCATCGAAATCCATTGCATTCGCCTTTTTACAGCGATTGGCATACAATGCGTAAATTTCATTCGTTTTCGGCACGCGTGATGCGTTGTCCGATTTCAGCAAGTCGGGATTGGCAAAATATGCATCCGCAGTTATCAGATTATTTTTGGCATACGATATTTTTGACTGAATAAAACCGGGCTTGTACACTTTTTCGTCCAGTCCTAATTCTTTTATGATACTTTTTATCAGACTTTTACTGTCCGAACTGTCGTAAATGGTAAAATCTTTGGTGTATCCGATACTTTGGGCTTCGCTGCGCAAAATGCGTGAAAAAATGGAATGAAAAGTTCCCATCCAGAGATAACGCGTAGTCTGAAAACCCATCATCTCACCAATGCGTTTTTTCATTTCAGAGGCAGCCTTATTGGTAAAAGTAAGCGCCAGAATGGTGGCGGGTGAAACACCTTTCGAAAGCAGGTAGGCCACTTTATAAGTGAGTACACGCGTCTTCCCGGAACCAGCACCGGCTATTACCAGCGATGGTCCGTCGTTGTAGGTTACAGCTTGCCGCTGACTATCGTTCAAATCGTTGAGAAAATCCATCATTATTTAATTTTGATCACCGGAACTTAATCGTTTTTCACTCCTAAATTATTGCTTATATCCTTACAATTAATTGTAAATAAATCTATTGGGTCGTTATCCGGCAATTTATTGATCCAAATTATAGATATTGCAAAGTTAGTAAATTACAGCTAATTTTCAGAAATTACTTTTCAACAACTTGTGTTTCGAAAGAAAAGACTTAGTTTTGTGAAATCATAACAATCAACATCAGAAACCATGCAGAAATTAAGTAAATTTATCCTCAGGACCTTTGGCTGGAAGCCTTATGCTACTGTTGAAGAACCCCCAAAAAGTGTTATTTGTGTGGCACCGCATACAAGCAACTGGGATTTTATCATCGGCAAATTGTTTTATTGGGCCATGGGTCGCAAAGCCGGTTTTCTGATGAAAAAGGAATGGTTTTTCTTTCCTGTTGGTAGTTTAATGCGTTCGATGGGAGGTGTGCCGATTGATCGCTCAAAACGCCACTCGATTACACAACAGATGATCAACGAATTTGAAAATCGCGAAAAATTTCATCTGGCAATAACCCCCGAAGGAACGCGCTCTTTGAATAAAAACTGGAAACTTGGATTTTATCACATTGCAGTGGGAGCGAAAGTTCCTATCCAACTGGCAGTTATTGATTTCAAGAACAAGGAGATGGGCATAAAAGAGGTGTTTTACCCTACAGGCAATGAAAATGCAGATCTGAAATACATTTATGATTTCTACCGCAAAAACGGCGGACCAAAATCGGACGATAAGTTTGCAGTACCGGAAATTTAGGAACAAAGAGCAAAGAACAAAGAGCAAAGAGCAAAGAACAAAGAACAAAGAACAAAGAACAAAGAGCGCTAGACGCCAAACATTAAACATTAAACATTAAACATTAAACGTTAAACACTAAACACTAAAGATGAAAGTATCGTTAATCCAGACAAATATATTTTGGGCAGACAAAAAGGCTAATCTTATCAATATTGAAAAAGAATTAGAAACACTGACTGGAAAAACTGATTTGGTTGTTTTGCCCGAAATGTTTACGACCGGTTTTTGCATCGACCAACTCGAACTTGCAGAACCAATGGACGGTGAAACAGTGCTGACACTTATCCGCTGGGCAAAAGAGTATAATCTGGCAATTACAGGGAGTTTTATTGCCTGCGAGAACGAAAAGATTTACAACCGGGCATTTTTCGTCAAACCTGACGGCGAAATTCATACGGCAGATAAGCGTCATTTATTCTCCATGGGTGGTGAAGATAAATTTTTCTCATCAGGCGATAAACGGTTGATCATTAATTACAACAGTTTTAACATCTGTATCCTTGTTTGTTACGATGTTCGTTTCCCGGTTTGGTCTCGCAATGTGAATAACGAATATGATTTGCTCGTATATACCGCTAGTTTTCCTCATGCCCGAATGGATGCGTGGGATGCTTTGCTCCGGGCCAGAGCCATCGAGAACCAGGCGTATGTTTGCGGCCTGAACAGGGTGGGAGTGGACGGTGCAGATATTTCTTATTCAGGTCATTCGGTGATGCTTGATTTCAAAGGAAAAGAAATGGCCGGTTTTTCCGAATACGAAGAAAGTGTGAAGACAGTTGAAATCCACAAAGAACCGTTGGAAAAATTCCGGGAAAAATACGCATTCTGGAAAGATGCCGATAGGTTCGAAATAAAACAAAACAGGGAGCTCAGATGAGCTCCCTGTTTTGTTTCGTGACAATATTCTTATTAATTGTTTTCGGGTCTTAATTTCCGAACCACTGCACCTGTTTGCCACATTTCGCTTTCGCGGAGGGCTTTCAGTTCTGCTTCCAATCCTTCGCGATAGTCGGGTTTGGAGTTGGTGTCGATGGAACGCTGAGCTTCATTACCGCATGCAACTTCCTTGTACAGTTTTTCGAATACCGGTTTTGTGGCATCGTGGAAAGGTGTCATCCAGTCGAGTGCACCGCGCTGAGCAGTTGTGGAGCAGTTGGCATACATCCAGTCCATTCCTTTGGCTGCAAACAGTGGCATAAGGGATTGTGTAAGTTCTTCCACCGTTTCGTTGAAAGCTTCGGATGGGGTGTGACCGTTAGCACGAAGTACTTCATACTGAGCCAGCAAAAGACCCTGAATGGCGCCCATTAAAGTTCCGCGTTCACCGGTCAAATCGGAATACACTTCGCGTTTGAACGTGGTTTCGAACAAATAACCCGAGCCAACACCAATTCCAAGTGCAACAACCCGGTCAAAAGCTCGTCCGGTAGCATCCTGGAAGATGGCATACGAGGAATTCAGACCGCGGCCTTCGAGGAACATGGTACGCAATGAAGTACCCGAACCCTTTGGCGCAACAAGTATCACATCCACATCCGCAGGCGGTACAATTCCTGTCCGATCTTTGTAGGTAATGCCAAATCCATGCGAGAAGTACAATGCCTTACCAGCGGTAAGATAAGGTTTGATGCGTGGCCAAACTTCAATCTGAGCTGCATCCGAGAGAAGATACTGAATGATGCTAGCCTTTTCGCATGCTTCCTCAATTTCAAAAAGTGTTTCACCCGGTACCCATCCGTCAGCTATCGCTTTTTCCCAGGTTTTTCCGCCTTTGCGTTGTCCGATTATTACATTGAAACCATTGTCGCGCAGGTTGAGCGATTGACCCGGTCCCTGCACTCCATAACCGATTACTGCAATTGTTTCATTTTTCAGCACTTCCTGTGCTTTACTTAACGGAAATTCTTCGCGGGTTACTACATTTTCTTCTACACCGCCAAAATTAATTACTGCCATAAAATTAAATGTTATTTGCCCCCTAACCCCCTAAAGGGGGGATTGTTGAGCGTTTGTTAGTATTTGTAATTGTATATTTTGTTTTTGTGGTGAAGTAAACTTACATTTAAACTACACCAAAGTCCCCCTTCGGGGGATTTAGGGGGCTAATCACTATTCTCCCTCTGCAAGCTGTTGTTTCACCGGTTCTTATTTCGAACCGATAATCATTTTCCGCTTCTTTCTCTTTATGTACAGATATAACATCTCCATAAACCACTTCATTCATGAAGTTCATGTCTACCCGGTGAATGGTATGCCTTCGATGCTCTTCAAGCGTAAAAATGTTGACCATCCAGTCCAGATAATGAACCGTATTTACATGCTGATTGATGTCGATATCGCTGTACTTTACCCTAAAACTGTCGATAATTTCGCTTTCCACCGCATTTAATTTGAATGGCCGGTCAATTCCACTGCTTTCGTTCGTGGCAAAAACCTCTATGCCTTCCAATAGTCTCAGATCCATTGGGCGGCGGGTTTCTACGTTAATCATCACCCACACTGAGGTGGAATTACCAATAACTTCTCCTTTTTCGTTGTATATGCGGTAATTCCGGATGGTATTGGCGGTGTGAACTTCCTGCACCCAGGTTTCAACCGTTATTTTTTCATATTGCTTGGGGAAATAATCCATTTCCAGCGCCAGCCGGGAAAGCACCCAGGTAGCATTCAGTTTTTTCAGATGACGTAATCCAAAACCGTTTTCATCGGCATTATAACCCGAGGCGGTAAGGATTAAATCTGTTAAGGAAGACAATTTTATTCTCCGCTGAAAATCAACAAATTGCGGCGGAATTTCAAATGTCAATTGTCCTTTTTTCATTTTCCCTTTCCTTCTTCTATTTTCCGTATTCCTTCCAGCATGTCGCTCAGTCGTTCTACCTTAGAGCGCGTAATGGCAATACGTCCTGAACGGACAAACTGCAACACCCCGATTGTGCTGCTCAATTCGTCGAACAATGCCTGAGTTTCGGCATAATGTCCGGCTTTTAGAAAAACGGTGCAATCATTGGATATTTCCAGCACTCGTATATTGTATTTGCGGATAAAATGCTCTACCGAACCATGCTCCAATACTTTGTCGGTGGCCAGTTTATATAAGGCAAGTTCCTGGTGAATAAGATCTTCGTTGGTGTTGTAATATGCTTTCAGGATATCCACACGTTTATCTATCTGTTTAACCACTTTCTCAACAGCATCTTTGGTCGTGAAAAGTGTGATAGTAAATTTATGAATGCCCGGTAATGCCGACGGAGAAACCGATAGCGTTTCGATATTGAGCGCACGGCGCGTAAAAATAACGGTTATCTGGTTCAGTACCCCAACTGTATTTTCCGAAAATACGGTGATGGTATATAATGTAGTTTCCATTATGTCAGCCCCCT
>CALMZF010000167.1 GCA_937870645.1 uncultured Paludibacter sp.
TCTTTAAGCTGAGTTACCAGAACATCGGTTTCAAATCTGTTTTTTTACTTTAAAGCCGCTGTCTATTATCAGAAACAATACCTATCTTTGTGCCTGATATTCAGAATGTACATAATATGCAGCAGATAACCCAACTTACCGATTTTTTACCCACTACCAAAAAAGAACTCGAACTGCGCGGATGGGAGGAGGCGGACATCATCCTGTTCAGCGGCGATGCTTACGTGGATCATCCCTCGTTCGGGTCGGCCGTCATCGGACGTATGCTGGAAGCGGAGGGGTTGCGCGTGGCACTCATTCCTCAGCCCAACTGGCAGGACGATTTGCGTGATTTCCGCAAACTGGGACGCCCCCGGTTGTTTTTTGCTGTGAGTGCGGGCAATATGGACAGCATGGTGAATCACTATACAGCCAACAAGCGATTGCGCTCTGACGATGCCTATTCACCCGACGGACGCGCTCACATGCGACCCGATTATGCCACCATCACTTATTGTAACATCCTGAAAAAACTGTATCCCGATGTTCCGATAGTAATTGGTGGGATTGAAGCCTCACTGAGGCGCGTTACACACTACGATTACTGGTCCGACAAACTGATGCCATCCATCCTGGTGGATAGCAAAGCCGATTTTCTGGTATATGGAATGGGTGAGAAGCCCTTAAGGGAACTTATCAGACAATTATGGGAAGGAAAAAAAATCGGTGAAATTACGGATATTCCGCAAACCTCATATATTGCCAACGAAATTCCGGAGGTGGAAAATTTGCAAACAATTGAATTGGTTTCACACGAAGAATGCCTGAAAGACAAAAAGAAATATGCTTCCAATTTCAGGTATGTGGAGGAAGAAAGTAACCGGATGCAGGGTGCACGACTGGTTCAGAAAGTGGGTCGTAAGCACATCATTATCAATCCGATGTATCCACCATGGAGTCCGGAAGAAGTGGATGCTACTTATCGCTTACCTTTTACCCGTTTGCCGCACCCAAAGTACAAGGGTAAGACCATTCCCGCCTACGAAATGATCAAATTTTCGGTTAATCTGCATCGGGGTTGCTTTGGCGGATGTGCATTTTGCACCATTTCGGCTCATCAGGGCAAGTTTATTGTTTCGCGCAGCAAGCAGTCCATTCTCGATGAAGTTCGGCAAATAACCAAACAGCCCGATTTCAAAGGCAATCTGAGCGATTTGGGCGGACCTTCGGCCAATATGTACGCCATGCAGGGCAGGGATCTTTCGATTTGCGTAAAGTGTAAACGCCCCTCATGCATTCATCCTGCCGTTTGTCCTAACCTCAATATTAATCACTCCGCATTGACCGATATCTACCGTTCTGTTGACAAAATTCCGGGCGTCCGCCATTCATACATTGGCAGCGGCATACGTTACGATATGCTCACTGCGCAGTCACGGGATGCTGAAACATCCCGAAGTCAACAGGAATATTTGCGCGAACTTATCACAAAACACGTTTCGGGCAGACTGAAAGTGGCACCTGAGCACACTTCCGAACGGGTGCTGAAGCTGATGCGAAAACAAAGTTTTCAGGATTTCAGGAAATTCAAGGAATTGTATGACCGTATTAATAGCGAGGCCGGACTCAATCAGCAGTTGATACCTTATTTCATATCCAGCCACCCGGCCTGTCACAAAGAAGATATGGCAGATCTTGCAGCGCAAACCAAAGACCTGAATTTTCATCTGGAACAGGTGCAGGATTTCACACCTACTCCCATGACGCTTGCTACAGAGATTTATTATTCAGGCTACAATCCATACACCCTGGAGCCGGTCTTCACCGCCAAAACAAAGGAGGAAAAGCTGGAACAGCGAAAATTCTTTTTCTGGTACAAAAAAGAGTATCGCCAGCAGATAATGCGAGATTTACAGAAAATGAACCGCCCGGATTTAATCCGGAAATTGTTTGGATAGAAAGATAAAATGACAGAAACTAATTGGTAGGGTGGCTCAAAGTAATTCATTTTACTGAATAATTTCACCATTCACTATTTCAAAAATCTGTGAACTTTGTCCTATTTGAGAAAGTATATCGTCCAGGTGCTTTCGGTTGGTATCTGTAATGAAAATCTGACCAAAATTATCGCCGGCTACCAGTTCCACAATTTGTTTCACCCTCAGGGCGTCCAGTTTATCGAAAATATCGTCGAGCAGCAGTATGGGTGCAATGCCGTGCGTGCGTTTCAGAAAATTGAATTGCGCCAGCTTGAGTGATATGAGATAGGTTTTGTTCTGTCCCTGTGAACCTACCCGTTTCATCGGATAGTCGCCAAGCATCATTTCCAGTTCATCTTTGTGTATTCCATTCATACTAAAGCCTATCAGTCGGTCACGTTCACGATTCGCCTGAAGTTTTTGCTTCAGATCAACGTCAGTCAACTGCGATTTGTAGTTTAGATGTACCTGCTCATTGTCGTTGGAAATGAAACGGTAGATTTCTTGAAAAATGGGTATGAATTCCTCTACAAAATCTTTACGACGTGTATAAATATAGTTGCCGTACTTCACCATCATCTCTTCCCATATTTCGTACAGCGATTCGTCGGTCAGGGTTTCCGCTTTCAAGAGGGCATTGCGCTGTTTCAGCGCATTGTTATAGTTCAGCAGCGAGTTCAGATAGGTTTTATCGTATTGAGATATCACGCTGTCCATGAATTTTCGTCGTTCGTCGCTGCCGTCAGCTATCAGTTCATCGTCACCCGGCGAAACCAGCACCAGGGGCAGCAATCCGATATGATCGGCCAGCCGGTCGTATTCCTTTTTATTTCGTTTGAAATGTTTTTTCTGCCTCCGTTTCATGCCGCAGTATATTTCCTCTTCTGTATCGCCAAGTGAATATTTCCCCTGCAGCATAAAGAAATCGGCATTGTGTTCAATATTCTGTGAGTCAATCGAATTAGAATAACTTTTACAGAACGAAAGGTAATAAATAGCATCCAACAGGTTGGTTTTGCCCATGCCGTTATTACCCACAAAACAATTGATTTTCGAAGGAAATTCAAGGTCGGCCTGACATATATTCTTATAATTCAGTATGGATATGGAATTCAGACGCATGTTGCTTGTAATCGGTTATGGATGTTTTTTTTTGAAAATAGTTCATGCAAAAATAGAAAAAAAATCGCTAAATTTGTGTTTTATTCTGATGGATGTCATTCATCAGTTTTTAGATAAAGGAAAATATACTTTTTTTCTTTTATAAATGTCATCCTTTTTTTCATTTTCAAAACAAAAAAAAACAGCAATTCTCAATAATAAATATGGTTTCAGAGGAATTAATCAAACAGCTCACCCAATCCACTTCGTTTTCATTTCATCAGGTTCGGAATGTCGTCCGGTTGATTGACGAAGGCGCTACCATTCCCTTTATGAGTCGCTACCGCAAGGAAGCTACCGGTGGGATGGATGAAGTGCAACTGGCTGATCTCAGGGAGCAATACGACAAACTGTGTGAGCTGATCAAACGAAAAGCAACGGTATTAAAATCGATCGAGGAGCAGGAAAAACTTACCCCCGAACTTCGGCAAAGGATAGAGGAATGCTGGAATGCCAATGAACTGGAAGATATATATCTGCCCTATAAACCCAAACGGCGCACGCGTGCCGAAATAGCGCGAGAAAAAGGGCTGGAACCGCTTGCCAAAATAATCATGAAACAACAAACGGTTGACATTCAAAATGTTGTTAATAGGTTTATTACCAGCGATGTAATGAATGCTGCCGATGCTCTGCAAGGTGCCCGGGATATTATAGCCGAATGGGTCAATGAGACTGAAGCTGCGCGCAACGCCATCCGTTCGATATTTTCATATGAAGCGATTATTTCATCCAAAATGGTGAAAGGAAAAGAGGAAGAGGCGCAGAAATACCGCGATTATTTTGATTGTTCGGAGAAACTGTCACGCTGCTCTTCACACCGCCTGCTGGCCATGCGCCGGGGCGAATCGGAAGGATTTCTGAGGGTAAATATCACTGCCGACGACGATAAATGCATTGCCCGGTTGCTCAGGATTTTTCAGAAATCGGACAATGAATGTGGGCTGCAGGTTGCCGAAGCTGTGGAAGATGGCTATAAACGCCTGCTCAAACCTGCCATCGAAACGGAGTTTGCAGCCGCCAGCAAATCAAAAGCCGATGTGGAAGCAATCCGTGTTTTTGCCGAAAATCTGCGTCAATTACTCCTGGCACCTCCACTCGGGCAAAAAAGGGTGATGGGTGTTGATCCCGGTTTTAGGTCGGGTTGCAAAATCGTTTGCCTCGATGCCCAGGGAAACCTCCAACACAATGAGAACATATATCCACATCCACCCCAGAATGAGCATTCGCAGGCTAAAAGAAAATTACAGAAAATGGTGGAAGCGTATGATATTCAGGCTATTGCTATTGGTAACGGCACAGCAAGCCGTGAGACGGAGCGTTTCATTCAGAGTATCAGCTTCGACCGTAAGGTTCAGCTCTTTGTGGTGAGCGAGAACGGAGCATCAGTTTATTCCGCTTCGAAAGTTGCACGTGATGAATTTCCGGAATATGATGTCACGGTTCGCGGTGCAGTTTCAATAGGGCGTCGGCTCATGGATCCACTTGCCGAACTGGTTAAAATTGACCCCAAATCAATCGGTGTAGGGCAGTATCAGCACGATGTGGATCAGACAAAATTGAAAAATTCACTCGATAGAACAGTGGAGTTTGCCGTGAACAGGGTGGGAGTGAACCTCAACACAGCCAGCAAGCATCTGCTGACCTACGTTTCGGGACTTGGTCCTCAGATTGCCCAAAATATAGTGAATTTCAGGGCTGAAAACGGCGCTTTCCGAAACCGGAAAGAACTGATGAAAGTTCCCAAAATGGGTGCGAAAACCTTTGAACAATGTGCGGGTTTCCTCCGAATTCCTGATGGTGATAATGCACTCGATAATTCGGCCGTGCACCCGGAAAGCTATCCTGTTGTCAATCAGATTGCTACAGACCTGAAACTGAAAGTAAACGAACTGATAGGAAATAATAAGCTTAAATCTACGTTAGATTTATCGAAATATGTGACAGAAAAAGTCGGAATCCCCACGTTGAACGATATTCTGGATGAACTCGAAAAACCGGGACGTGATCCACGTTCGGCAATCCGGATTTTTGAGTTTGATCCCAATGTGAAAGATATCAATGACTTACGTACAGGAATGGAATTGCCGGGCATCATCACGAATGTTACAAACTTTGGCGCGTTTTGTGATATAGGAATTAAAGAAAACGGATTAATCCACATTTCCAATCTTTCTGACAGTTTTGTGAGCAATCCAGCCGACATCGTTTCGGTTCATCAGCATGTAAAAGTGAGCGTACTCGAAGTGGATTTAGCCCGTAAACGGATACAGTTAAAATTGATTTAAACGAGAATAAATTACCTGTAAATTATTAAATATGAAGAAGTTAATTGTTTATGTTCCTGTTTTATTATTTTGTGTATTTACCGTTCAACTGAAAGCCGAAGAAAACGCAGTTGTATCCTCAGATACACCTGTACTCACCGATATTCAGGTCATTGATCAGGACCCGAATTTAAGCAGCAGTCTGGTTTGGGATAAAAATAAAAGCACTAAGAAGGAGAAAAAGAAAAAATCCGACTTTGGAAAACAAATGTGGAAAAATGCAAATTTTGGGTGGAATACCTATAAAACCGATGATTATAAATGGAGAAATATCTTTATAGGAACCGGTTACGGCCGTGATTTTGAAAATGCAAAGGATGCCTACTGGCAGGTGGGGCTGAACCTCAACTGGTCGAAATATACCCTTTATCCCGAGGGAAAATTTAATTTTACAGACAACAAAGATTATTTGAAAACTACTTCGTTCTCTGTTCCGGCTATTGCGGGATACAATATTTATAAATCAAAACTGCGGTCGGTGGTTCTCAAAGCCTATACTGGTCCTGTATTTGAGTTTATTGTCAATTCCAAAGTGAACGGTTACACCCAAAATCTGCATCCCACAAATAATTTTCAAACCGGATGGACAGTAGGTGCCAATCTGCGTTTCCTCTACCTGCTGAGTGCACGCGTGGCTTATACCTATTATCCCTACAGCTTATTTCAGAAAGATGATTTATACCGCAGGGCATTGAGTTTCTCCCTGGGTTTCTGATTAGCTAACTTGTATAAAAGCCGGAAATGAATTCCGGTTTTTTTATTTCTGATAATTTCTCTCAATTTCGGATAACAGAAAATTCCTAAATGCAATTCGGGTATATGGGTTCACAAATAATTTAAGTACTTTTGCACAAAATAATTCTCAAAAAAAAACATCGTACATGCTACAATCAATGACCGGCTACGGAAAAGCCAACTGTGAAATTAATAATAAAAAAATTGTTGTGGAGGTGAAGTCACTTAACAGCAAACAGTTAGATTTATCGACACGCATTGCCGGCGTATACCGCGAGAAAGACATCGAAATACGCAATATACTCAGTCAGCGCCTTGAGCGTGGGAAAATTGACTTCTCCCTGTACATTGACAATTCCGGCAAAGAAGGTGGCTCAAAAATAAATCAGGCAGTGGTTAAATCGTACTACGAACAACTCAAATCACTTACTGCCGATTTAGAAATTCCGGATTCGCAGGACTGGCTCGCCATACTCATGAGAATGCCCGATACCCTCAAAACCGAAACCGAAGAACTGGACGAAAATGAGTGGGCTGAAATACTGAAAACCATAGAACTTGCAGTCAGACAGCTGATTGAATACCGCATTCAGGAAGGTAAAACGATGGAAAATGTATTTAACCAAAAAATAGGAAAAATAGGGGAGTTGCTGGTGGAGATAGAACCATTTGAAAATGAGCGTGTTGAAAAAGTAAAAGCCCGGTTGGAAGAAAACCTGCAGGCCTTATCGGATAAGATAGACTACGATAAAAACCGCCTGGAACAGGAATTGATTTTCTACATCGAAAAACTGGATGTGAATGAAGAAAAAGTACGGCTGCGAAATCACCTCGAATACTTCATCAATACAATGAAAACTGAATCGGCACCCGGAAAAAAACTGGGATTTATAGCCCAGGAAATAGGTCGTGAGGTAAATACACTCGGTTCAAAATCCAATCACAGCGAAATGCAGAAAATAGTGGTGATGATGAAAGATGAACTGGAACAAATCAAGGAACAGGTACTGAATACATTGTAATCATATACAGCATGAAGGTAAAACTTATCATATTCTCAGCACCATCAGGGGCAGGTAAAACCACCATTGTCAACCGAATGCTGGCCAAAGACCTGGGGCTTGAATTTTCCATATCTGCTACTTCGCGCAAACCACGTGGCAAGGAGCAACATGGAAGGGAGTATTATTTTCTGACCGAAGAAGAATTTAGGAATAAAATAGCAACCGATGAATTTATCGAATACGAAGAAGTTTATCCTGGTTGTTTTTATGGAACACTTCGCAGCGAAATAGAACGTATTTCAGCTCAGGGAAAGAATATCCTGTTTGATATTGACGTAAAAGGCGGCATCAATATCAAGAATCAATATGGAGGCCGGGCTTTATCGCTGTTTATTGCTCCTCCATCCATCGAAACACTCCGCCAGCGTCTCATCCACCGCAGTACCGATAGCCCCGAAATGATTGAAAAAAGGGTGGAAAAAGCACAATACGAGATGAGTTTTGCTCCACAGTTTGACATGATCATAGTTAATGATAAGCTGGATAAAGCTGTAGAACAGGCGGCAGATGCCATTTCAACCTTTATATCAGAATAATAACAACAGACTTTCAGATGAAGACAATCGGTTTATTTTTCGGTTCCTTTAATCCTATCCATTTAGGACACACAGATTTAGCAGAATATATTTTTCAATTTTCGGGTGTTGATGAAATCTGGTTCGTTGTGAGCCCGCGAAATCCACTTAAAGAGCAGCATGAGCTTATTGATGAACAATTGCGATTGAAAATGATCAGTCTGGCTACAGCCGATAAGGATTATCTGCAGGTATCGGATGTCGAATTTGACCTTCCAAAACCATCCTACACTATCAATACCCTCCGGGTGTTGAATGAAAAATATCCCGCAGATGATTTTATCCTCCTTATTGGCAGTGACAATATGCAGATTTTCGATCAGTGGAAAGATTATCAGATCATTCTGGACGATTATTCGGTGATTGTATATCCGCGCAAGGGCTACCCTTACGAAGATTTTGAGGAAAAATATCCCGAAATGCAAGTATTGGAAGAAGCACCTTTCTTTGAAATTTCATCCACTGAAATCCGTCAGCTGATAGCCGAAAAAAAGGATGCAAGCCAGTGGTTGCATCCTGAGGTGTATCAGTTTATTATTGAAAATGAACTTTATACTAACAATTCCTCTGAGTTGTTGTGCTGATGGCGGCTTTTTGCTTCTGATAAATTCGGGTTATGCACCGGTAAGCTCGCCAGAGTTTTTCAGCAGGTCCTACTTTTATAAAACCAAAAAGGTTTGCACAACTGGTTTCAGATTGGCAAACCTTTTTTTTATGATGTAAAATTATTTCTTTTCAACCTGGTTTCGGAAAACTTTGAGAAATTCCCTGGGTACCGGTGTTTCAAAGTGTAGGGGCTCGCTGGTCATGGGATGATAAAATTCCAGTACACGGGCATGCAGTGCCAGTCGGCCGATTGTGGTCGTGGAGCCATATTTCCGGTCGCCCACAATGGGATGCCCGATGCTTTCCATGTGTACACGTATCTGGTTTTTGCGCCCGGTTTCCAGTTCAATTTCGAGCAGTGAAAATTCATCGTTGCTTTTTATCACCCTGTAATTGGTGATGGCTTCTTTGCCGCCGTTGTCGGTGCGGCTGGAACTGATTTTCAGCGAAATTTCATTTTCGGTGAGCCAGCTCACTATCCGGTCGCTTTCCTTTTCCACTTTGCCTTCCACCACGGCCACATACACCCGTTTGGTAACAATTTCATGCCAGTTATCGCGCAGAATGTGTTGAGCATCGCTGTGTTTGGCAAATAATATTACGCCGGAGGTTTCACGGTCCAGGCGGTGAACGGTATATATTTTATTTCTTGTAGAACTTTTCTTCACGTAATTTTTCAAAATCAGAAAAGCCGTTGTTTCTGATTCTCTGCCGGTGGTAACCGTTAGTAAACCTTCTTTTTTTTCCACCACTATCAGATCGCTGTCCTCAAAAATGATGCGCAGCTTGGGATGAACCAGCTCCACATTGCCCCGGGTGCTGTTGATGACTACACTGTCGGCGGGCTTAAGCATATAATCAAACTGAGTTACCACTTTTTCATTCACCGTTACCTGACGATGGCCGAGCAACGATTTGACAGAGCTTCGGCTCATTCCGCCCATTTTAGCCAGAAGAAAATCCATCAGCTGTGCAGCTTCACCCACTTTGAGACGGGTCATTTTGGGCGGTGGAGTGTAATTTGAATTTTTACGCATGGTTTTATCGGTTTTTTATTAGTTGGTTTTATCGGCATCGGCAGTATGGGTAGGTGCACACACCACCACGGTAAAGTGATAGCAGGCTTGCCGGCGTTCACGCACTATCACCATGCGGCATTGCTCTCTGAGATCTTCCATAGTTTCCCGCAGTGCTTCGGCGGCATAAAAATTAGCTTCAATGGTATCTTTTGTTACGTTGTAAAATTCCTTGTACGAAACATCGAGCGTAGCTCCGAACAGGTGAGCCGATTGTGTGCTTGCATTGCTGTTACGTGACGTGAGTTCCTGTTGTGTTTCATTGGTTCTCAGTCCGGAAGTTACCCGAAACAAATATTTATCCTGCTTCGTGTCCTTCATTTTTTCCTGAAAAATAACGTTGATATCATTCAGTAAATCACCCATTTCGGGGGTGGTGTACGGATAGGAATGGGTCATCTCCTTGACCCGGTATGAAGGATTATCGTGCAGGTGTATCAGTATCTGTTCTTTAGCCAGTCTGGCAGAGTCTGCCTCGAAAGAAGCATTGCTTATATATACATTTTTCAGTCCGTTGGCCTGTGCATGAAGCAGTTGTACATCATTCTGATCTTTCAGCTTGCGGGTAGGAGCAATGGGAGCAGTGGCATACAGCGATCGGTCGCAATCTGTTATCACTTTGCTTTTCATGTGTTCCTCCTGATGATGTTTACATTGTTCGGATATAAGAATGAATAAAACGGTACCGAGAATTAAGCCTGAAGCAAGAATGAGTGGTTTTTTATATAGTTTGATGAAAGTCTTTAACAGCATGTTTTGAAAATTTTCACAAATGTACTTCTTTTCGTACAACCGACAATTAGCCGGTTGTACCTTTTGCAAATTTTAGGTTTTATACGTTTCGGTTAAAAAAAAGAAGCGGGAACATTCTCCCGCTTCTTGTCGTTATCTGATGTAATAATGATCAGAAAGGTAAATCCGAGCCGTTTTCAGCACCGTTGCCCGCTTCAAAGGGTGTAAAGCTGGTTGCAGGTTCGTTCACGCTTGCAGCTTGTGAAGCAGCGGGTGTGGCATTTACTGCATTCTTCTCTATTTTCCAGGCTTTGATGGAAGTGTACCAGCGACCGTTGTATTCGCGGCTTTCGATGTCAAAACTAACCGTCACCACATCGTCTATTGCCAGTGGATATTTATCTATTTTGTCATTAAAAAGATTAAAACAAACCTTGCGGGGATATTGCTCACCGCTGGTACTGGTTTCCAACACATAATCCTGTGAACGCCACATTCCATTCTTTCCCTGTCCGGTAGCCTGGGGCAATACTGCAATAATTTTTCCTGAAATTTCCATAATTCTATAATTGTTTAATATGATTTTCCGACTGCAAAGATAATTAACTTTGGGAATGTATAAAATTTATAATTTGAAAAAGAT
>CALMZF010000168.1 GCA_937870645.1 uncultured Paludibacter sp.
GTTTCGAGTTGCACTTCGCGTGAAGGCAGGTGCTTGTTGGCATCCATATATGCATCCAGTTCGAAATTCATGCAACATTTGAGTTTAGCGCATTGTCCGGCCAGTTTTTGGGGGTTGAGCGATAAATCCTGATAACGGGCGGCACTCGTTGATACAGTACTGAAGTTGGTCATCCATTTGGAGCAGCAGAGTTCGCGGCCACAAGGACCAATACCGCCTATCCGGCCGGCTTCCTGACGGGCACCGATTTGTTTCATTTCGATTCGAACCCGGAATGTCTCAGCAAAGACTTTTATCAACTGGCGAAAGTCAACCCGCTCGTCGGCAATGTAATAGAAGATGGCCTTGTTGCCATCGCCCTGATATTCCACATCACCGATTTTCATGTTAAGATGCAGACTTTCGGCAATCTGCCGCGATTTGATCATGGTTTCCTGCTCTTTGGCTTTGGCTTCCTGATACTTTTCCATGTCCGTTTCACGCACTTTACGATACACCCGTCGGATTTCAAATTTATCGAAATCGATGTTGTTTTTTTTCATCTGCAGGGTAACCAGCTTACCCACCAGCGTTACCTCACCGATATCATGTCCGGGTGATGCTTCCACAGCCACCATATCGCCTTTTTCAAGTTCAATTTTGGTATTATTCAGGAAGTAACTTTTCCGTGTATTTTTAAATTGCACTTCAACGAAATCTGTTTCGCTGATGGTTTCGGGAAGATCGCACAGCCAATCGTGCACACCGAGTTTTTGACGGGTGGTGTTACGACAGCCTTTTTTATTCATCCGGCATCCGCCGGTATCTAATCTGTATTCCATGTGTAGTCGGTTTTATTCTTAAAAACAATTCTCATTTCCCATTACTTTTTTTCAGAAAATAAAATCACGTTTCATGCTTTAGTTCTGAAATCTCCGCAACACCCATATTAATTTTTTTATTGTTCAATAAAAATATATTTCTGTCATGGGTTTAATTTAATTGGGAAATTGAAAGGTTTGATTATTTAATTGTTAATTTGTGATAATTATCTTTTCAACAGCATAATGATTTTCAGTACTAAATCGAAAAAAACCATTTTTGCATTTGTATTTTGTTCAATATGTCGTTCAGCCAGGGCGAGTTCAGCAACCAGATCTTCCACATTCCGTTCGTTGATGTAGGGTGAAAATTTGGCCGAAAAGCCGCTTTCATAGTCGGTCATATAATTCAGCGCGGGTTGACGGATGTTGTAAATGAAATTTTCCCGCACCATAGTTTGTGCATAATTCAAAAATTTTTTCTGCCGTTCACGCCCCACATCGGCACTTGCCATCGTTTCCGACCATTTTTTCAGCGTTTTGAGTGATTGATGATCTTTTTTATTGCCTACGAGCCAGGCCAGCCGCATGATTTCAACAAACCGGTCGAAATTGACCGAACTTTCTTTGGTTTCTGTCAACAACTTTTGCGCAGTCAGAAAGCTCCCTCCGGCTATTCGGGCAGCATTTTCAATGTCAGTAATAGCCGATTGCGGATATTTATCTTTAAGCCCCTCCACAATTTCATGCTCTTCGAGTGAGGGTACTTTCAAATGCTGGGTTCTGGAGAGTATGGTCGTCAGGTTTTCGTCCGGATTATTTGTTACAAGGAGAAAAACGGTAAACTCGGGTGGCTCTTCCAGTATTTTCAGGAGCTTATTGGCACAATCAATATTCATCAGTTCGGGCAACCAGATAATCATCACCTTATACTGCGACTCGTAGGTTTTCAAACTCAATTTCCGGATAATTTCGCTGCTTTCATTGGCATAAATCATTCCCTGCTTGGCACCTTCGCCTATCTTTTCATACCAGTCGTTAACGCTAAAATAAGGATTATTTATGTACATTTTCCGGAAATCGGCGATAAAATCGTCACATACCATGGAAGTTTTTCCGGCGGGTTTGATAATGGGGAAAACGAAATGTAAATCGGGATGAGCCAGCTGATTGTATTTGACACATGAAGGACACACTCCGCAAGCATCGGTCTGTGTGCGATGGTTACAGGATATGTATTGAGCAAACGCAACGGCTAAAGCCAGTTTACCAACGCCTTCAGGGCCGTGGAGCAACTGGGCATGGGGTATGCGCTGTTCGCGTACGGAGCGGACCAATCGCTCCTTAATTGCATGTTGTCCTGTTATATGGCTGAACACTTAACTTTTTATTTTTCAAAGGTCAAAAAAAACTTTCACTTTCTGCGAAAGCAGATTATCCCAATTTGTATTATAGCACAAAGGTACAAGAATAAATTTTTAATTCCATAAAGTTACAGAATTTTTTAAGAACCCGAAAACTGGGCCATAAAAAAACCCCGATACCAGACGGTATCAGGGTTTAAGAAGTTATTTCAATATATTATTTCAGGATGGACAGGAAGCTGGCATCGGTGAAATATTTTGCAAATTCCAGGTCGCTGAGAGCTTTTTTGGCCAGTGAACTGTCTTTCTGAACCGCTGTTTTCAGGTTGTTGTACACGGCGTCGCGGTCGTTGGTGCGGGCACCGATGATGGCGCTCAGGTAAGCTGTCATGGCATTGGGAGCAGCCACTGCAGCCAGTGTGCGGCGTGCTGAATTATAATCAGAACTGAGAATTTGCGCCAGTGCTGCGTTGTTGGTATTTACCTCAGCCATCACATTACGGGCTTTTGAGTAATCGCCTTGTGCAATATAGCTTGTTCCAAGAGCAGCATTCAGGTCACCGGAAGTTCCTGCCGATTTACCAAAATAAGACTGAGCATCGGTAAATGAGCCTTTAGAAAGGGCAATAAGACCCAGGTTGTAATTGGCATCGGCCGATTGCGGATCAACGGTAAGAGCTTTTTGGTAGAGGTTCTGTGCCTCTGCTACTTTTCCCATTTCGTAGTTTACAAGTCCCAGGTTGTTGTAGCCGCGTACATCCGAGGGATAAAGATCAATCGCTTTTTGATAGATTACTGCTTTTTCAGAATTAGTTTTGGAGAGTGTAGCAGCGTAAAGCAATTCTTCTACTGTCAGGTCGGCAGGCGAGGCAGCAGCCAGTTGAGCGATTTGTTCGTCGGATTTACCGGTTACATCTACGGTCAGTTTCATGCGTGAACGACGCAACTGTGGCAGAATATCGGTAGCAATAGATTTGAAGGTGGTTGACAGGTTTTTAATTTCGCGTTCGCGTTGTTCGGGATCCTGATACATGGAGAGTACGCGCAGGATTAGGTCTTTGTCCTGAATGTTGGAACTTTCCATCAATGCCTGGAAGCCTTCCCAGTCTTCGGCTGTAAATTTGCTGTCGATCGACACATTCGATTTGAGTTTTTTCAATTCTTTATTTACAAAATCAGCAGTAACTTTCTGACGTTTTTCGGCCAGATTGGTATTCAGGTCAATGGAACCATCGGGCGATGCATAACCCAGTACTTCGAGCGATGTTACCTCCTTGTTTTGGGCATCGCGGGCTTCTTTAACTTTCGAAGAAAATGCCTGCACATCGGCAGCTTTGAGTTCTGAATTGCGCAGCTGAGCTTGCTGAATAAGGAAAAGTATATCGGCATTCTGATTTTCCTGAGTAATACGTTGAAATTTATCTGCTGTAAGAGCGGGTTTAATTTCCTTCACAGAAGCAAGTTGAGAGGTGGCAAGAACGCCGTCAGCCACTTTTACAGCCGGTAAATTATAGGTTTTTTTCTTTTGAACCACACTGAAGTTTAGAAAAAGTTCAGATTTAGCCATTTCGGGAATATAAAAGAAGGATGGCTTCATGGTGTAAGTGCCCCCGACTTTGTAACTAATCTTTTGGTTATTGTCAAGAATTTTTTCTCCCTGAAATACGGATGACTGTGCTTTCA
>CALMZF010000169.1 GCA_937870645.1 uncultured Paludibacter sp.
TAGATTTCTCACTACGTTCGAAATGACAGTCAGTATTTTATCTTTAAGGAGGGGGGTTGGTTGGCGGCGAAGCCGCCAACCAACCCCCCTCCTTACCTAAAACGCCATAATTCCCTGTCATCCAGAGCGAAGCGATGGATCTAAATATTTTTACCGGACAACAATGATTTTTTTACTACGAACCAGCCTCGTTTATCCCGACTTGTCGGGACGGATAGCAGGTAACACTAATTGCGCGAAAAAAATTAGTTTCATTCGTGATATTAGTAGTTAAAATTTAAAACAACAGAGTGTCTTTTATCTTTTAATATGAATTCTGAGTTGAAATAAATAAGTCGAGACGAACTCTCAATATAAATCCTTTGCATTAACCCACAACATGCAACCAGCACAGGAATACATGAATTTTTATCCAAAAAATAAATTACCCGTTCGGGAAGTTAAGAAATTTGTACTGATTTTTTACCTGGTGGGTTTATTGGGCTTTTTATTGCCTTTCAGTAAAAATATTTTCATTGCCATAACGCCGTTCGCGTTGCTGCTAAGCACTTACCTGGCAGCCATTTATCACGAAGACTACACCCGAAAATCGGTTCTGATATTTTTGCTGATTTTTACGCTGGGTTATTTTATCGAAGTTATCGGTGTGAATACCGGTCTCATATTCGGACAGTATGCCTATGGCAAAGGACTGGGTATCAAACTTCTGAACACACCGCTGATGATTGGGGTTAACTGGCTATTTCTAACCTATACTTCAATTTCGATTGTACAAAAATTGAAGTTAAAACAATTTCTTACAATCCTGCTGGCTCCGCTGCTGATGGTATTGTACGATATTATTCTGGAGCAATTGGCACCCGTCATGGATATGTGGTCGTGGCAGGGAGCGGTCGTTCCACTCCGGAATTATGTAGCCTGGTATCTCTTCGCTGTGGTTTTCGTAGCAATTTTCAGGATATTCAGGATTGACACCCGAAATCCGTTGGCAGGCATCTTGTTTTATTGTCAGTTTTTATTTTTTGTATTGTTGAAATTATTAATCCGCTGATCACATGATTAAAGCCAGACACCATGCGGTCATATATCCCATTTTCAGAATACTTACGCGGTATCTGATGAGCCACAAATTTCATTCGGTTCATGTGGAAGGAGATTTTGAGGATACGGGAAAACCGGTACTGGTCATTGCCAATCATGTAAGCTGGTGGGATGGTTTTTGGATTTTACACCTGAATATGAGGGTGATACACCGCAGGTTTCACTTCATGATGCTTGAGGAACAATTAAAAAAACACTGGTACTTTCAATATATAGGCGGATATTCGGTGAAAAAGAAAACGCGTAGTATTGTGGAGAGTATTGGCTATACCATTGAATTACTGAGAGATAACGGGAACATGGTTTTTATGTTTCCGCAGGGAGAAATTACTTCGATGCATAATCATGCCATTGTTTTCGAAAAAGGTGCTCAACGCATCGTCGATGGGAGTTCCGATGATGTGCAGGTGCTTTTCATGGCTAATTTCATCGATTATTTTTCCGATCCGAAGCCGAACGTTTTCATGTACCTTCAGAAATTTCCGGCTCAGGAACTTAAAAAAAATCAACTTGAATTCCATTACAATAAATTTTACCAACAGGCTCTCAACACTCAAAAAATAAAAGTATCCTGATGCAATATGCGGCATACATATCACTTGCTTTTTTGGCCATGCAATTGGTCAATGTGCTGTTGAACTTTATTTTTAGCCAGAAAATAAAAAAACCGACTGCATACAACGATGAACTCATCTCGGTATTGATACCGGCACGCAACGAAGAAGCAAATATTGGCGCACTGCTGCAAAGTCTGTGTGAAATGAAAAATGCCCGGCTGGAAATCCTGGTCTGTGATGATGAGTCAACCGACCGCACCTCCGCCATAGTTTCCGAATATTCAAAAAAAAATCCGGCTATTAAATTATTAAAATCAGACGGATTACCTGCCGGCTGGCTGGGTAAAAACCATGCCTGCTACCAATTAGCCCAACATGCTGCGGGTGCATATTATCTTTTTATTGATGCTGATGTGAAACTGCAGGGCACTGTTATCACTGATACGGTATCGTACCTGAAGAAATACCGGTTGGGATTGCTGTCCATTTTCCCTACACAAATTATGAAAACGTTCGGCGAAAAAATCACCGTACCGGTGATGAACTATATTTTACTCACTCTCCTGCCCCTGATATTTGTCCGGATTTCGCCATTCAGTTCACACTCAGCGGCCAACGGACAGTTTATGCTCTTCGATGCTGGTGTGTATAAAAAATTTGAACCTCACCAACACTTTAAAAGCTCGGCGGTGGAAGACATTTCGATTTCCCGGTTTTTCAAAAAAAATAAAACAAAAATAGCATGCATCACCGGTGAAAAACGAGTGGAATGCCGGATGTACACCTCATACGAGGCGGCAATAAACGGTTTTTCAAAAAATATCTTTATGTTTTTTGGCAACAATCCCGTCCTGGCATTTGTTTTCTGGACATTATCCACACTTGGATTTGTGCCGGTTATCATCTGGAAATGGCAATATTTTCCTGTTTATCTTCTTGCCCTGCTGCTTATTCAGTTAATTTACTCTGCTGCGGGCAGGCAAAATCCCCTGACGAATATGGCTTTTTTACCGCTGCAGCTGGGTTTCCTGTTACAGGTGATGGTAAAAAGTCTTTCATTAAAAAAACAAAAACAATCCACATGGAAAGGAAGAAATATTTCTACATATTGATATTCTGTCTGTTGGCACTTAATTCCACTGCTCAGAACCATAAATCCATTTATAAGGCTTACATTAGTGGTGATATGGCAAAATGGAAAAAAACCATTGATTCGATTGAAGCGCTTCCGGATAAAAGCAATCCGGTAAAACTTGATTTACTTAATTATCAATACGGCTATATCGGGTGGTGTATCAGCAAGGATAAAAAAACCGAGGCAGAGAAATTTATTAAGAAATCGAAAGAACTGATAAAGCAGTTGGAGCAAAATAAATACAGCACAGCAGTTTTGAATGCTTACAAAGCCGCATTTATCGGATTTGAAATCGGCATGTCGCCTTATAAAGCCCCGTTTATTGGTAAGCAGAGTCTGACTTTTGCCAAAAAATCAGTCGAAGCAGATGCACAAAACACACTCGGGTACGTTCAGTTGGGCAACATCGCCTTTTATACACCCAAAACATTCGGCGGCAATAAATCCGATGCCATGCAGCATTATCTGAAGGCCTTAAAAATAATGGACAGCAAAAATGAGCAGAAAAAACACAACTGGAATTACCTCAATCTGCTGGCTACCATTATCAATGCCTATATGGAAGTGGGCGATTACGAATCGGCCCGGAAATATTGCGTTAGAACACTGGCCGCTGAGCCTGAATTCGATTGGGTCAAAAATCAGCTTTATCCACAAGTATTAAAAAAATTAAAACCATGAGTAAAAAAGTATTGATAGTAGGAACCGGCCTGGGTGGTTTGTCCACCGGCCTGAGATTGGCTGCCAGAGGTTACGAAGTTGCATTTGTAGAAAAAGCAACGCAACCCGGAGGTCGGCTGAACCGATTGAAAAAAGACGGATTTACATTTGATGTGGGACCGAGTTTTTTCAGTATGCCCTACGAGTTCGAAGAACTGGTGAAAGATTGCGGTATTGAAATGCCTTTTGAATTTGTGGAGCTCGACCCGCTTTACACCGTACGGTTCAGAGGAAGCGACCGTAAATTCTCGCTGTACAAAGATATTGACAAAATGAGCACTCAGTTCGAGGGAATAGAACCGGATTTCAAAGCTAAATTCACTGCTTATCTGAAAAAATGCGGTGAACTGTACAACGACACGGTGGGCATTGTCATCAAGCAGAATTTCGACAGCATACCCGATTACCTCAAATCACTGATGCGCGTTAATCCCAAACATTTACCCGTATTACTCAAAACCTTCTGGCAGCAAACCAACTCATTTTTCACGTCGAAGGAAGCCCGGCAAATTGTGTCGCTCATTGCTTTTTTCCTGGGTCGTACCCCGTTCGATACCAATGCCGTTTATACTTTACTTTCGCACATCGAATTCTCACATACCGGTTACTACAACGTAAAGGGAGGCATGTACACCATTGTGGAAAGTCTGGTGGAAGAACTGAAAAAACACCAGGTAACGTTTAACTATGAAATTGAAATTGTAGATTTTACCTCCGAAAACAATAAATTAACGGCAGTCACTGATCAAAACGGGAAAGCCTGGACCGCTGACATTTTCATCATCAATGCCGATGCAGCTTTTTTCAGAGGCAGTATTTTCAAACGGAAAGAATTTTCGGATAATAAACTGAAAAAAATGAGCTGGACAATGGGTTATCTGACTTTCTATGTAGGAGTTAAAACTCAATTGCCACAGGTAGAACATCACAATTACTTCCTGGGCGACAATTATGAAGATTACGCCCGCGATGTGATGAAAAATCCCGGTACCCTCGAAAAACCCTACTACTATGTAAATGTACTTTCTAAACACAACGCAGATTGTGCTCCGGAAGGCTGTGAGGCTCTGTTTTTTGTTTGTCCGGTGCCCAACCTGTTGTTCAAGTCCTACTGGTCGGATAAAAATGACATTATCGACAGCATCATTGCCGATTTTTCGGAGAGAATACATCAGGATATTTCGAAGGACATCGTTTTCCGGATGGCCTATACGCCCGAGGACTGGCAGGATCAGTTTAACCTTTACAAGGGTGGCGGACTGGGTTTGTCGCACAGCATGATGCAAATAGGAGCTTTCCGGCCAAAAAACTACGATGAGAAATTTAAAAATGTTTTTTACGTGGGAGCTTCCACCATACCGGGTGCGGGACTGCCCATGGCTGTAATCAGCTCAAAATTAAGTGCTGAGCGGGTGCTGGAGATGAAATAAACAAAAATCCGGGAAATTCAGATTGCAAATCCCAACAACCAGCGTCCTCTTTTACTCTTTTAATAAGTATAAACGTTGAAAGAGAGAACATTACTGCGATTTGTTTTGGTAATTCGAGATGTTTATGTAATTTCGCAGTGTCACTTCAGATTATCATAAAATAGAATGCGAAAATGGGAAAAGAGTTTATTCATAGGGATATAACAGCTGTAATGCTTGAAATGTATCAGTACTTTCCTGTTATCACGATGACAGGACCTCGTCAGTCGGGAAAAACCACCTTGTTGCGAAATGTATTTAAGCAGCTTCCATATTATTCACTTGAAAATTTGGATATGAGACGTTTTGCACTGAATGATCCTGTGGGATTTCTTACCCAACATCCCGAAGGAATGATTCTGGACGAAGTACAAAACGCCCCCGACTTGCTGTCGTATATACAGGGAATGGTGGACGAAACCCCTGAAAAGCGCTTCGTGCTCTCAGGGAGTTCTCAATTTTCGGTCATAAGACAGATAACCCAATCACTTGCCGGACGTACAGGTGTACTGGAATTGCTGCCTTTATCGTACAGCGAAGTTAAAAAAGAGGCTGATGAAGAAACATTGGACAGCGTGATACTGAAAGGCTTCTTCCCTGCTTTGTATGCCGGAAAAAACATCTTTAACCTGCTTTATCCATCCTATGTAAAAACATATCTGGAAAGAGATGTGCGTGATTTGTTGCAGATAAAAGATCTGATGCAGTTTCAAACGTTCCTCAGGCTATGTGCCGGACGCATAGGAAGTTTGTTTAATGCTTCGGAACTATCAGGAGAAGTTGGCGTTTCAGCCAACACTATTAAATCATGGCTTTCTGTTTTGGAAGCGTCTTACATCATCACCATGCTGCCCCCATTTTATGAAAACATAAGAAAACGTCTGACTAAAACACCAAAGCTATATTTTTGCGATACGGGTTTAGCTTGTTATCTGTTGGGAATAGAAACGGAACAGCAACTGGCAAGAGATAAAATGCGCGGACATTTATTTGAAAATTTCATCATAACAGAAGCTCTGAAATGCAGGTACAACAAAGGTAAAGAGAGTAATTTGTATTTTTATCGGGATAGCAACGGTGTTGAAGTTGACTTGCTTATTAAAAACGGAAGTGATTATACAGCCGTTGAAATAAAATCGTCTCAAACATACCACCCGGATTTTCAGGCAGGCATTCGTACGTTAGGCTCAGTTATGAAAGAACGGATAACAAATAAAGTTATCCTGTATGCCGGTGATTTTGAAAACGAAACAGCTGATATTAAACTTCTGAATTATAAAAAGATGCAAACCGTTTTTTGAAACCAACAACACCGGTTGCCGAAAACCAATGTTCAGTGAAGCTATTTGCAATCCCGGTTC
>CALMZF010000170.1 GCA_937870645.1 uncultured Paludibacter sp.
GATAAAGAAATCAGCCATTACCAGATTAAATCGTCGAAACAACCTTATGCACTGGAAATTACTGCTGCCGACAAATCTGTTTCTAAAGGTCAGGTGGCACAAATAACGGTTCAGGTGGTGGACGAAAACGGTATTCCGGTGATGTTGTCGGATAATGAAATCACCTGCAGGATTGTGGGCGACGGAAAACTTCTGGGGCTCGAAGCCAGTAACAATGAAGATATGAGCGATTACAACGACAACAAACAGCGGGTGTATCACGGCCGTATGTTGGCTTATATTAAGCCAACAAAAGAGGAAGGAAGTATAAAAGTGAGATTTTCATCTCCCTGGCTAAAAGAGGTGGAAACCGAAATTCTGATAAAGTAAACTGATAAAAACAAAGTTACTGTTCGCGCATTATATCTCTCAGGCATTGTTTTTTAACCCTGAGGAAATACATCCGGGTTGCAAAATCCGAAAAGTCTTGGAAAATAGAAAGCCCAAAAATCAGTAATCGGTATCTTGTTGTCGTTTCAGCAATTCTTTGGTAGAAAGAAGTCCGCAAGCTGCAAAAATATCTTCGCCCCTTGATGCCCGGATAGTCACAGTCATTCCTTTTGCTTTCAGCATGTTCTGAAATTCTACCATTCCGGCTACATCAGTTCCTTCAAGGACGGTATCGGGTATGGAATGAAAACGTATCAGGTTTATGCGACATTTGATGCCGTTGAGCAGCCGAACCAGTTCACGGGCGTGCCGAGGACTGTCGTTCACTCCTTTGAACATAATATATTCGAATGAAATACGCCGCTGACGACCCAAATCCCATTTTTTCAGTTCCCGGATCACCTCCGTTAACGGATATACGTTTTGAATAGGCATGATTTGCCGCCGCTCTTCGTCGAATGGTGAATGCAGGCTGACTGCCAGGTGTGCATCGCTTTTTTCCAGAAAACTTATCATAGCGGGAATAATTCCAATTGTTGATACGGTAATTCGCTTGGGGCTCCATCCATAACCCCACGGAGCAGTCATAATCTCGATGCTGTCGAGTACGGCCTGTATATTGTCGAGCGGCTCACCCATCCCCATATACACAATGTTGGTTAGATTTTCAAACTCGGGCAGCGAATGTATCTGATTGATAATTTCTCCTGCCGTCAGATTTCCCTGAAAACCCTGTTTACCGGTCATGCAGAACAGACATCCCATTTTACAGCCTATCTGAGTAGACACACAAAGTGTAGCCCGATCGTCATCCGGTATATAAGCTGATTCGATAAACTTTTTTGTTTGTGTGGGATAGAGATATTTTTTTGTGCCATCCACCGAAGTTTGTACGTTGGAAGGAAGGGTCAAACCGACATAATACTTTTCTTCCAGCTTACGGCGTGCATTTTTCGAGAGGTTGGTCATTTCATCAATGACGCCGGCATGTTTTTTATACAACCAGTCAGCCAGCTGTGTTGCCGTAAATGCGGGTAAATCAAGCGATCGTACAACTATTTTGAGTTGCTCCAGTGTCAGTCCGAAAAGATTTTGTTTGGCGTCCATTAATTAAAAATAAGTTTCAGAAATTATATTATGAAAGGCTGCACCCTTTGAAATCAGCAGATCCCTCACTTCTACCACCATTTCGGGACTACCGCAAAGATAGAATTTTCCATCCACGGGTAACTGCCTGACGTCACGGAGCCATTGTGTTAATCTTCCGTTGTAGAAAGTCGTTCCTGTATGTTGTGATGCACACCGAATGTAATTCTGTCCTAATAGTTTTTCCAGTATATCCGAAAAGTAGAAATTTTCATCTTTTCTGCCTCCATGTATGAGTACTTTGCCGGTTGACAGCCCTGTTCGTGCCATGGAAACAAAGGGCGCAATACCTGTTCCCGAGGCTATCCACCAGGCTTTTTCATCGTGACACTGAAATGTTCCGAATGGTTTCGAAACGAAAATACTGTCGCCGGGTTTTAGTACTGATAATATCGGGGTAAGTTGTCCGTCGGGCCTTTCATCGAACAAAATATCGATGTCTTCATCCTTTTCGCCGCTGGCTATGCTGTAGAGGCGTGGCTGCCTGTCGGGTACCACATCAATTGCCAGCACTTGTCCGGATTTGAAATTAAAATCGCGTGAAAAGGAGAGCACAAAAACACCCGGAGCAACCGGCTTTACCGATTTTACCTTTTTGAGATATAATATTGATCTTTCAGCATCCATACACTTTTTTTGCTATCATGTAATAACAACCCAAACGTCCGGAGTGTTCTGAACGCTAAGAAAAAAAGTATTTTTTCTTTCCGTAAAATTATGAAGAAAAATAAAAAGTTTTCGGGATGATTGTTTATCTTTGGCGGGTTATTAATTCCTTTTTTTTCGGTTTTTCTTTTAATATTAATAAATACAAGAAATGTCAAAAGATTGTAGGGGAAACAGTCCGTCGGGAGCCGTTTACGGATTGGGATTTATAGGTGCAGCCATTTATTATATTTCACACGCTGCAACCTTCTGGGCTGGTGTGTTGGGCTTTCTGAAAGCAATGGTTTGGCCGGCACTGCTCGTTTATGAAGCATTGAAAAGATTAGCAATGTAAGTTGTTCTTTAAGCAGTTCGTTGTCAATCTTTTTTTTTACCCGGAATTGAATTGCCGGGAAAGGTGTTTTATGCATTTAAGCAACACCTTTACTGAAAAATCATTATTACTCGTTATTTATCTTCAAAAAGAGTTTTATTTTTGCAGCCTTATTTTTTCTTCATTCCAACTTGTAAAATAGCAACATGTCACATCAAAACGCTTCCGTAAAATCAATACTTTTTGCCTTGCTGGCTAATCTGGGGATTGCCATCACCAAAACCGTTGCAGCAGTCATCACCGGGTCTGGTTCTATGTTGGCCGAGTCCATTCACTCCTATGCCGATTGCGGCAATCAGGGATTGCTTTTCCTGGGGTTAAAGAAATCCAAGAAGGCTCCTGAAGTGGAACATCCGCTGGGATATGGCAAGGAGATTTATTTCTGGTCGTTTATTGTGGCGCTCATGCTCTTCAGTATGGGTGGCCTGTTTTCCATCTACGAAGGCATTCATAAACTGAGTGCGCACGAAGGACTGAAAAGCCCGATGATAGCTGTTGTTGTACTCTCGGTGAGCATGGTGCTCGAAGCGGCCTCGCTGTATGGTTGCATTACACAGATTAACAAAATTCGACATAACATGTCGCTCTGGCAATGGGTCAAAAATACCCGACAGAGTGAGTTGGTTGTTGTTTTAGGAGAAGATTTGGCCGCTTTATTCGGGTTGACTTTTGCACTGATAGCAGTGGTACTGGCTATGATTACCGGTAATCCCGTTTGGGATGCTGTGGGAAGTATCGGAATTGGTGCATTATTAATATTTGTCTCTTTTTTTCTGGCCATCAAGGTCAAAGGATTGCTGGTGGGACAAAGTGCCGATAAAGACACCCGGGATGAAATTCTGAAATTTCTGCAAAACAGACCGGAAATAGAAGAAGTGCTGAACGTAATCACGCTGCAGATGGGTGAAACGATCATGGTGTCAATCAAGGCACGTATGATAAAAGTGGACACTGCGGAAAGCCTGGTGAAAAATATAAATGCTTGTGAAGCCGCTCTCAAAACGTCGAACAAGACGATTCAATGGGTGTTTTTTGAACCGGATGTGGAAAAATAGCCATTTTTCATTCAATATATAACTAAATAAAGAGTAGCCGGCAGGTTGCTCTTTTTCAATATTAATAATTACCGAATATCGATTGAAAATTTATTTCTGTTCTATAAGGATAATCAGACTTCTGTCGTTTTGTACAACGAGCTACCTGTGGTGATTTATTCCAAAAGGCTGAAATATTCTTTTCGGTAAGAAAAATAACCTAAAGTCAATTTTTTTTCAATATATTTGTGTTTACAAGACAAAAAGCTCAACTACCCTATGAAAGCAATGATATTTGCAGCCGGACTTGGTACGCGCCTTCGACCACTCACCGACAGTATACCTAAGGCGTTGGTTCCTGTTAACGGAAAACCTTTGCTCGAACATATAATTCTGAAGCTAAAAGAAGCAGGTTTTGATGAAATAATTGTGAATGTACACCATTTCCCCGATAAGATTATCGACTTTCTGAGAAGTAAAAACAATTTTAATATCCGGATTGAGGTTTCTGATGAACGCGAGATGCTTCTGGATACTGGAGGTGCAATAAAAAAGGCAGCATATTTTTTTGATGATGAAAAACCTTTTCTGGTTCACAACGTGGATATCCTTTCAAACCTTGATCTGAAAGAAGTTTATTGCCAACATGCAGCAAACCCCGACAGGCTCGCAACACTGGTGGTAAGTCATCGCGATACCTACCGGTATTTGCTGTTTGATGAACAAGAGTTGCTTTGCGGTTGGGTCAATGAAAAAACCGGTGAAACAAAACCCGGACATTTTTCGGATATTAATGCCTTTAATAAATTAGCCTACGCCGGAATACAGGTACTGTCACCCAAAGCGATACAACTAATGAATAAACAGGAAGATAAATTTCCAATCATGTATTTTTATCTGCAAAACTGCCGGTCTGAGAAAATAGCAGCATATATCCCCGAAAACCTAATGATGATGGACATGGGTAAAACCGACACTCTCAAAGATGCAGACCAGTTTGCAAAACAAAATATGTTGTAAAGTCATATCTGTCTGAGATTAAAAATTGGTCTTGTTTGTCCATTTAAAAGATTCTGACTACCTTTGTACCGCTTTTTTCGAAAGAGAAAGTGTGATGGGAAATTAAGCGACTAATCACTTAATAACGAAACGCTTAAATTTTGAGTAACACATTATTATAATTAAAAAATGAAAACATTTGAATTAGCAGGCGAAGTTCGCTCTGAAGTAGGAAAAAAAGCGACTAAAGCAGTTCGCAGTGCAGAAGCAATCCCCTGTGTACTTTACGGTGGAAAAGAAAACGTACATTTCACAGTTACAGAAAGTGCAGTACGCAAACTGGTTTATTCCCCCGATGTATTTGTAGTGAACCTCACAGTAGGAGGTGTTACAACTACTTCCATTATGAAAGAATTGCAGTTTCATCCCGTAACGGATAAAATTCTGCACCTTGATTTTCTCGAAATCAGCGAAACAAAACCTGTAGTAGTTGAAGTTCCTGTTCAGCTTCTGGGATTGGCCGAAGGTGTGAAAGCCGGTGGTAAACTGAGTCTTGAAACCCGCAAACTGAAAGTGAAAGGTCTCTACAAAAATATTCCTGAAAAAATTGATGTGGATGTAACCAGTGTTGGTTTGGGCAAAACTGTTCAGGTAGGAAAACTTCAGGTGAAAGATCTTGAAATTCTTAACAATAAAAATGCTGTTGTTGCACAGGTGAAACTGACACGTGCTGCCCGTGGAGCTGCCGAAGCTGCTGCCAATGCGTCGAAATAACACTATCTGACAATGAAATACTTAATTGTTGGACTGGGTAACATTGGTCCCGAGTATCAGGATACCCGCCACAACATAGGATTTACAATATTGGACGCTTTTGCTAAGGCGTCCAATGTTTTTTTTGCCGACAACCGGTATGGAGCTACAGCTACGGTTAAACTTAAGGGAAAGACGCTGGTACTGCTGAAACCATCCACGTTTATGAACCTGAGCGGAAATGCACTCCGTTACTGGATGCAGAAGGAAAATATCCCCATCGAACGGGTACTTGTTGTGGTCGATGATCTGGCACTGCCGTTCGGTACGCTCCGCCTCAAGCCCAAAGGCTCCGATGCCGGTCACAACGGATTGAAGAATATTCAGGAAGTACTCGGACACAACGAATATGCCCGTTTGCGTTTCGGCATTGGCAATGGCTATCCGCGTGGAGGTCAGGTCGATTATGTGCTCGGACGCTGGACCGATGAGCAACAGGCTGCGCTGCCACCAAAGGTGGATAATGCCGGTGAAATAATTCGCAGCTTTTGCCTGTCGGGTGTGGAACTCACTATGACACAGTACAATAATAAATAGTTTTGATGTTCAGGGTTGCTGTGTCAATGGCTTAATCATGTTGACCGAATGGGTCAGCTATCTGAAAAGAGTAAATTTTGAAATCGCAATAATACTAAAAGTCCCCTTTTGGGGGATTTAGAGGGCTTTATGGAAGTTCGCATTGATAAATGGTTGTGGGCAGTGAGGTTGTACAAAACCCGCAGCCTGGCCACTGAGGCCTGTAAAAAAGGTAAAGTGCTGATACAAAATGTAGCAGTAAAACCTTCGCGTACGGTGAAAGTGGGTGAAATCGTTCAGGTGCGGCAAAATCCGGTGGTTTATTCATTTAAGGTCATTGCGCTGGCACAGAACCGTATGAATGCCAAACTTGTCCCCGGTTTTATGGAAAATGTAACCACTCCCGACCAACTTGAGCTCATCGAACTTGCCAAAATTGCCGCACAATCGGGCCGGGCACGCGGAACCGGACGCCCCACCAAAAAAGAAAGAAGAGAACTGGATGAATATGTGGAACCTTTTTTTCTGGACGGAGATGACGGGGAAGATTGAATGATTTCACTGTTGAAATTAAATGATCAAACGAAAAATGTTCAGTGTGGAATATCTGTATCTTTTTTCAATTCACTCTTAAACCGATTGATTCATACTAATTTATAGCCGAATAAATGTTTATAGCCAAAAAACTCAGACAGGAAAACGTCTGTGAATATCTCCTCTATATGTGGCAGATCGAAGATTTGATCCGTGCCCTCGGGCTGGATATGGACCGGATTAATGATCAGATAATTAAAACCTACCCGGTGAGTGATGCAGAAAAAAAGGAACTCTACGGGTGGTATGAAAGTCTCGCGGATATGATGCGGATGGAAAATGTGCAGGAGAAAGGTCATTTGCAATTGAATAAGAACCTGATCATTCAACTCAACGATTTTCATCATTTACTGCTCAAATCTGGCGTGGATGCAGGATATGCAGCCAAATTCTATCACATATTACCAGCTCTGAACAGTCTTCGTACAGGTCTGAATGATGGTGAGATTACTGATATTGAACTCTGTTTCAACTTTATGTACGGCATCATGGTGCTGCGGATGAAAAAAGCCGAAATTTCAGCCCAAACACTCCAAACACAGGCTGAAATCACCAAATTTCTGGTTTTACTGAACAAAAATTACCTTTTGTATTCGTCTGGTGAATTGAAGCTGGAAGCCGACGAAGTGTAAGGGAATATTTCAATTCAAATCCATAAAAGAAAAAGGAAAAAATGTATCTTTGTTGAAATATCTAAAACATAAAAAACTATGAAAGGCATAATTCTCGCCGGTGGATCGGGAACCCGGTTGTATCCGGTAACCAAAAGTATATCCAAACAAATTATTCCGGTTTATGATAAACCGATGATTTATTACCCGTTGTCGACCCTGATGCTGGCCGGAATTCAGGAAATCCTGATTATTTCTACCCCTCAGGATATTGTACTCTATGAAAACCTGCTTGGTAGCGGCGAAGATATAGGTCTGAAACTGGAATATGCCATTCAACCCTCACCCGATGGGCTGGCACAGGCTTTCATTATCGGCGAGAAATTCATCGGTACCGACCCGGTTTGTATGGTGCTGGGCGATAATATATTCTACGGATTTGATTTCTCACGTACACTGCGCGAAGCGGCAACAATTACAGATGGAGCTGTTGTTTTCGGTTATTACGTCAACGATCCGGAACGCTACGGGGTTGCCGAATTTGACCAAAACGGCCAGGTAATTAGTTTGGAAGAAAAACCAAGCGAACCAAAATCGAATTATGCCGTTACGGGTTTGTATTTTTACGGTAATGATGTGGTGGAAAAAGCCAAAGGACTGAAACCATCCAAACGCGGAGAGTTGGAAATTACGGACTTAAACAGGCTTTATCTGGACGAAAAACGGTTGAGCCTCAAACTCATGGGACGCGGCATGGCCTGGCTCGACACCGGAACCCACGACAGCCTCCTCGAAGCATCCAATTTTATCGCCACCATCGAAAACCGACAGGGCCTGCAGGTGGCCTGCCTCGAAGAAATAGCCTATCGGAACGGATACATCACCCGCGAGCAGCTCCTCAAACTGGCCGAACCACTCAAAAAGAATAATTACGGCAAGTACATGATTAAAATTGCCAACGAATTATAACTGAATTACTAAAAAATAGCAGCTATACGATAATGGAAATTATTAAAACACCGATAGAAGACCTACTTATCATCAAACCCCGGATTTTTGAAGATGCCCGCGGATATTTCTGCGAAAGCTACAGCGAAAAAAGCTTCAGTGAAGCAGGCATTGATATTCACTTTTGTCAGGACAATCAGTCCAAATCGGGTTACGGTGTGGTGCGCGGACTTCATTATCAGCTAAATCCGGTCAGCCAGTCGAAACTGGTGTCGGTTATAGTGGGTTCGGTATGGGATGTGGCAGTGGACTTACGTAAGAATTCGCCCACCTTCGGACAGTGGTACGGTGTGGAACTCACTGCTGAAAATCATTTGCAGTTTCTTGTTCCGCAGGGTTTTGCCCACGGATTTTCGGTATTGAGCGAAACGGCTGTTTTCTCCTACAAATGTGATAATTTCTATTCGCCCACACTGGAAAGAGGCATTGCATTTGATGATCCTCAGTTGAATATCGACTGGAAAATACCGTCCGAAAAAGCATTGATTTCGGAGAAAGATAAAAAACATCCCTCGTTTGCTCAGGCAGAAATGAATTTTTAGACAGCATGAAACGCCCATGTCCAACAAAATAAAATTGGACACAATGG
>CALMZF010000171.1 GCA_937870645.1 uncultured Paludibacter sp.
TTGATGGTATTTTTAATGACAACATCAATTTTGTAAACCCGGCTGATATTGAGTCCATGGAAGTGCTCAAAGACCCATCATCACTGGCTATTTTCGGTGTGAGAGGTGCCAACGGTGTGATCATTGTTACCACCAAAAAAGGTGCTGAAGGCAAAGTAACTGTTGGGATTAGCTCTTCGCTCGGTATGAAGAATATTGTAGGAACACCGCAGATGACCGACCGGACGGGATTTATGACCTTGTACGACGAACAAAGAGCTAATCAGGGATCGGTTCCTTATCCCGATTACGGATTGTTCAGCGGCAATTCCAACTGGATTGATCTTATTTCAAATAATAACGCATTGGTCAATTACAATAACATCAGTATTACCAGTGGTACGGACAAGAACAAATTATACGTTGGCTTTGGCTACCTGAATGAAGAAGGACTTATTAAAAATGAGAAATACAATAAGTTTACCTTCACGGTGAATGATGAACTCAGTCTGACCAAGCACCTCAAACTGGGAGTGAATGTGAATGGCTCCAAAGCCAACCTGCCCCAGTTGCACGATTTTGTCTCGGCCATCAACGCAACCCCTATTGTGGAAGCATTCAATACCGAAAACAATGTGTATAACAAACTTCCCGATCAGATTGGCGGTCCGCAAATCGGTAACCCGCTCATGTTTGTGGAAGGTAATAAATTCACATCGCTGGCCAACGAAAACCGGTTTGTAGGCAATACATTCCTCGAACTGAATTTCCTGAAAAAGTTTATCTTCAAGGTTAGTTATTTCGCCGATCTGGGCTTCAACGACGGCAGATCCTATACTCCATTGTACAAAGTGTATAATGCCGAGTCCGATCAGGTGGTTAATTTTAATTCCAAATCAGCGGTTAGTCAATACCGGAATACGTACACCAAATATCAGCAAGACTATTTGCTGACCTATAAAGATCAGTTCGGTGATCATGGATTGACGCTCCTGGGCGGTTTTACTACCTATTTCGAAGACTTTAACCAAATAAGCGGTGCCATTTCGCAATATGCAGGTGGTGACCCAATTCCAAATGATAAACGCTGGTGGTATCTGAACGTATATCCGTATGGCGACCCAACCACAGCCACTAACAGTTCGGCTGAATGGGAGCGTTCAACGGCATCTTATCTCTTCAGAGCATTGTACAATTTCAAAGGAAAATACAATCTGAATGCCTCTTTCCGGCGCGACGGTTCGTCCGAAATATCACCCAGCCACCGCTATCAGAATTTCTGGGCGCTGGGTGGAGCCTGGTATGTAACCGAAGAAAGCTTTATGCAGAATCAGAACATTTTCGACAACCTGAAAATCAAAGCATCGCTGGGGCAGTTGGGTAATCAGTATACCGGTATTCACTACCCGTATTATCCGAATTATACCACCGGTTCATCCACCGTATTTGGCGAAAAAGTAGTGCCGGCATATCAGCTTGCATATAAGAACAATCCGAACCTGAAATGGGAAACCGTGGACGCTTACGAAGCCGGAGTGGAAATGGATCTGCTGAAAAGTAAGCTCCATTTCGAAGCAAATTACTACGATAAGAGAACCAAAGACCTGCTCACCATGGTCAACGACGGTGCCAATAATTTCTACATGAATGCCGGATCCATCAAGAGTTCGGGATTTGAATTTTTGGCAAGCTGGAACCAGTCTCTTGCCAAGGATTTCGGATATACAGTGACTGCTAACCTCACTACGATGAACAATAAAGTGTTGAGTGTGTGGAAAGAAGGCTACAAATATTATGATGGAAATTCAATCACCGAAGCCGGATATCCCATCGGTTATTTCTTTGGATATCAGGTGGATGGAGTGTATCAGTCGTATGCCGATAAACTGGCAAGTCCCGTAAATACGTTGGGCGATTATGGACCCGGCGATTTGAAATTCAGGGATGTTTCAAAGGATGGTAAAATCACCACCGATGACCGTACGATGCTGGGCAATCCCACACCCGATTTTACCTATGGAATTTCAGCAAGTTTGAACTATAAAGCATTTGATTTCTCGGTAGATTTTCAGGGAGTATATGGCAATGAGGTATGGCGTAACTGGGGCAATGGATCCACCTTTGCCGTATTTAATTTCCGGCAGGCACGCCTTGACCGGTGGACCGGTGCTGAAACCTCCAACTGGGAACCAAAAGTGGGCAATGAAGCCATCAATAACCTGCCATCGAGCTATATGATTGAAGACGGGAGCTATTTCAGACTTCGTAATATGCAGTTGGGTTATACGTTTGACAAAAAGCTGATATCGAAATTACATATTTCATCCTTACGGCTTTACGTGAGCGGTCAGAACCTGTTCACCTGGAAACATAATTCCGGATTCACCCCCGAAGCCGGAGGTAGCGCCACTCAGTTCGGTGTGGATAATGGAGGATACCCGATACCGGCTGTCACCACAGCAGGTTTCAATATTAATTTTTAACAATAAAAACAATACATTATTATGAAACAAGCATTTAAGCAAGCTAAAATGAGCGAACAATTTCAGGGAATATAAAACTGAAGTTAGTCTTCAATCAACAGAAAAAGCAGTGTTTCTATGCTAAAAAATAAAAAATTAAACGTATGAAAAACAATAAATTATTCATAGTCTTGTTGCCGTTCCTATTGTTAATGGTAGCAGGTTGCTCCGACTTTCTGGATCGAAAACCCCTCGGTAGTGCAACTGAAGGTGATTTGACCGTCGGTGGAGTGGAAGGCAAAGTATTTGGGTTGTATGGTAACCTCCGTGACGATGGTATGACAGGTTTACCCATGGTGTTTATGCACGTGATGCGAAGCGACGATGCTATCAAAGGCAGTACCGTTACCGATGGTGCCGGTTATGAACAGATGGCCGACTATTTCAAGTATGATAAAGCCGATGGCTGGCTCACACTGGGATACTGGAATGATCATTACAAATTAATTTATGCCTGTAATGATATTTTGCATGATTTGGATTCGCTCAAACTCAACTCCGATGGTGACATGATCAATCAGGCGGAAGCAAAGTTCTTCAGAGCCTATGCCTATTTTGATCTGGTCAGAACTTTCGGCGAGGTACCAAAAATTGATTTCAAAATATACAACATTGGCGATGCAAATATCCAAAAATCAACCGTACCTCAGATTTATGCCCTGATTGACCAGGATCTCGATTTTGCCGCATCACATTTGCCTTCAGGCTGGGTGAGCACCTATACCGGACGTGTTACCAGCGGTACAGCCAATACCCTGTGGGCAAAAACAAAACTGTATCGAAAAGACTGGGCCGGAGCACTTGCAAAATGCGAACTGGTAATCAATTCGGGCAAATACAGTCTGTTGGATTCCTACGAAAAGTTTTTCACCGAAAAGGGTGAAAATTCAAGTGAGTCAATACTGGAAGTTCAGCAATATGTAAGTGCTAACGGCTCGGTAAGTTACAGCAACAATTGTAACGGCGCACAAGGCGTACGTGGCAGCGGCGACTGGGATTTGGGCTGGGGATGGAATGTACCCAGCAAAGCACTGGTTGACTCCTACGAAAGCGGTGATCCCCGAAAAACCACAACAATTCTCGAATCAGGCGGCCCCGACGGTTACGGGCTTACTGTTCCTGCATCATTAGCAACCATTCAACCCTATTGGAATCGTAAAGTATATTCCGATCCGGCAAGACGATCTTCGTCAGGCATTAAATATGCCAACTGGCTAAATATCCGTTTGCTCCGCTATGCCGACGTACTGCTTATGGCGGCTGAAGCAGCCAACGAACTGGGTGGGACTCCCAATACTACCAAAGCACTGGCGTATGTGGAAATGATCCGTGCACGTGCCAGAGGTACCGCTAATGTGTTGCCAAAAGTGACTGTTACCGATCAGGCTGCACTGCGTACCGCCATCAAGAAGGAAAGAAGAGCCGAATTTGCCATGGAGTATGAACGATTTTTCGATCTCGTTCGCTGGGGCGATGCACCTGAAATATTGGGAGCTGCTGGTTACACAGCCAAATGTCAGTACTATCCAATACCCCAAAGCATAATTGATAAGGCACAGGGCAAACTGACCCAAAACCCGAACTGGTAAAATTCATAACAATTAATATACTATCAATATGAAAAAGATATTAAACAGACTTATAGCATTCACGGCAGCCATTTTGTTGTTAAGCGGCTGTCAGGACATGAATCGCCCGGTGCTCGGCGATTATCCCAAAGATACCAATCCCGTAGGAGGACCCCTGAAATTCTACGTAGCATTTGACGGAACAACTACCGACCCGCTGATGAATGCCGTGGATAGCATCAAAGCTAATTTTGCCACAGCCAACACCACCACTTCCATCGACGGTGTACGTGGAAAAGCCATGCAGGGTGCTGCCGGAAAATTTGTCAGCTACGCAAAACCGAATGATTTTGTATCAAAAGCGGGCAGTTTTACCATTTCATTCTGGGAAAAACACGACGGACAGACCAAAAACAATGCCATGGGCAATGGACCGGAGTATCCGTTCAGTTTTGTTTCGCCATCCGCATACCATTGGTCAAGCAGCAATATGTTTCTTTTATTTGAAGGAAATAACACCGCTTGTGCTGTGAAATTCGTAGTGGTTTCGGGAGTAAGTCCCGATGGAAATTCCAGTACGGCCGATACATGGCTCACCTGGGAAGGCGGTGCAAGCATTCCCGGTTTACTGGACAACACCTGGCATCATTGTGCTTTCGTTTATGATGCTACTACGTCCGGTCTTACATTCTACAAGGATGGGGTAGCTATTGGCACAAAAACCTGGGCAGGACACGGACCTATCGGACTGGTCGACTCCAAGGTTAATTCCGTTCGAATAGGAGCCGGACCTCAGGGAAATGCCGGAGATACATCCGACGACTGGTTGCGCTCATCCTGGAAAGGCGGACTGGATCAGTTCCGTATGTACGGCACAGCTTTGACAGCTGCCGAAGTAGCTGCATTAAATTCCGGGAAAAAGTAAACAACGATTATAAAAGGGTTGTAACAGGCAACCCTTTTGTTTTTTTCAAAAACAATTATTAATCAAAAATAGAATAACATGAAATTGAAAGTATTGATATTAGCCTTGTGTTGTCTGATTATACCTTCTTTACCGGCTCAGAAAACCACAAAAAAAACTGCAAAGAAGATAGTGACCGAACAGGTTGAGCCGGTTTTGAATCCCGATAAATCGCTGTATTTCACGAATGATCCAAAAATGGATAAATTCATTGATGAATTGTTGGCGAAAATGACACTCGAAGAAAAAATAGGACAATTAAACCTGCCGTCGGCCGGCGATTTTACTACCGGTCAGGTTCAGAGTTCAGATATTGGAAAAAAAGTGCTGGAAGGAAAAGTAGGTGGACTGTTTAATATTAAAGGAGTAGATAAAATTCGGGATATGCAGCGAACCGCCGTAGAAGGAAGCCGGATGAAAATCCCACTGATTTTCGGCATGGATGTTATTCATGGTTACGAAACCACATTCCCTATTCCGCTGGGACTTGCTTCATCGTGGGATATGGATCTGATCAGAAAATCGGCGCAGATTGCAGCTGCCGAAGCCACCGCCGATGGTATCAACTGGGCCTTTTCACCCATGGTGGATGTTTCCCGTGACCCGCGCTGGGGAAGGGTAGCCGAAGGAGCTGGTGAAGATGCCTACCTCGGTAGCCGGATTGCCAAAGCGATGGTGAACGGATATCAGGGGAATGACCTCAAAGCCAACAATACGATGCTTGCCTGCGTGAAGCATTTTGCGCTGTACGGAGCTTCCGAAGCCGGCCGCGATTACAATACGGTGGATATGAGCAAGGTAAGAATGTATAACGAATATTTGCCTCCTTACAAAGCTGCAATTGATGCGGGAGCCGGTAGTGTGATGGTTTCGTTCAATGAAATTGATGGAATTCCGGCTACGGGAAATAAATGGCTGTTGACCGATTTACTCCGTAACCAGTGGAAATTTCCCGGATTTGTTGTGACCGATTATACCGGTATTCTCGAAATGATAGAACACGGAATGGGTGATTTGCAGCAGGTATCCAAACTGGCGTTGAATGCCGGTGTGGATATGGATATGGTGACCGAAGGATTTCTTCTCACACTGACAAAATCATTGAAAGAAGGAAAGGTAACCTATTCAGATATCGATTTGGCTGCCCGCCGTATTCTGGAAGCTAAATACCGGCTCGGATTATTTGACGATCCTTACAAATACTGCGACTCCAACCGGGCAAAAACAGAGATTTTTAACTCTCAAAACAGAGCGGAAGCCCGCACTATAGCTGCACAATCGATGGTTTTGATGAAAAACCAGAATAACACCTTACCGCTCAAAGCAGCCGGAACCGTGGCTGTGATCGGTCCACTGGCTGATAATCCTGAAAATATGCCGGGAACCTGGAGCGTAGGTGCAAAACATTCACAGGCCATTAGTCTGATGAAAGGACTAAAAGAAACACTGGGCGATAAGGTGAATTTTGTATGGGCTAAAGGAGCTAACTTTGATTATGATCCTGATTTTGAGAGCCGTGTATCCATGTTTGGCAAAAACTCATATCGGGATAACCGTCCGAAGGAAGAAATACTGAAAGAAGCCATGGATGCAGCCCGTAAAGCCGATGTCATCCTGGCTGCCTTGGGTGAATCGGCTGAAATGAGCGGCGAATGCAGTTCCAGAACCAATATCGAAGTACCTCAGTCGCAGAAAGATTTGCTCATCGAATTGAAAAAACTCGGAAAACCTATTGTACTCGTTCTTTTTACCGGTCGACCATTAGTGCTTAATGACGAAAATAAACTTGCCGATGCCATTCTCAATGTGTGGTTTGCAGGAAGTGAAGCCGGATATGCCATATCTGATGTCCTGTTTGGAAAAGTGAATCCTTCAGGGAAATTGCCGATGACATTCCCCCGAAATCTGGGTCAGGTACCGATTTATTACAACCACAAAAATACCGGCCGACCGGAAATAAAGGAAGACCAGTTTGATAAATTTAAATCGGTGTATCTGGATGTTCCCAATTCTCCGCTGTTCCCATTCGGTTACGGACTGAGTTATACCACATTCAGTTATGGAGATATCAGTCTGAGCAATACGCAGTTGCAGGGAAATCAAACCCTAAAAGCAAGCGTTACCCTGACCAATACCGGAAAATACGATGGGGCAGAGGTAGTTCAGCTTTATATCCGCGATGTGGTGGGAAGTAACACCCGTCCGGTAAAGGAATTGAAAGGATTTCAGAAAGTGATGCTCAAAGCCGGCGAAACAAAAACCGTCACGTTCGATATCACTCCCGAATTGTTGAAATTTTACAACAACAAATTGATTTACGATTGGGAAAGCGGTGACTTTGAAATTAAAATCGGAGGAAACTCCTACGATGTGAAAACAGCTACGGTTAACTGGATGAAATAATTAATCACAAACCTTTCCCGGATAATTTATTTTGGGAAAGGTTTGTTTTATTATGAATTGTGATGAATAAGATTGTTGTCATAGGATTTTTATGCGTGTTGGCAATGTTCTCCTGCAAAAAGGAAGAACCTAAACCACCGGTTGTCAAAACCCGTGTGCTCCGGATAATCAGTGTGCAGATCAACGACCAGACCTGGGCCGATAATTCTGTGATTTACAATGTGAGTGTGGTCGGTAAACCGGTCATTAAAATCACATTTAATGATACCATTGATGTGAGCAAGTTTGTTGCGTCCAAAGCAAGTTTCAGCGGCGATATCGGGCAGAATTTTACCGTTTCCAAAGGTACTGATACGAAAACCCTGCTTATCATGCTTACCGTTTTACCCCGTGATCTGACAGCCTATACTTTCAATCTCGACTCCGGCGAAAACCTCGGAGGAAGCATCTATGCGTCGTTCTCATCTGTTTTTGTCACACAACTGGATACCACACCCAAATTCCCGACTATTTCCACCGATAGTCTGCTCACGCTCGTTCAGAAACAAACATTCCGTTATTTTTGGGACTATGCGCATCCCGTTTCGGGTCTTGCCCGCGAACGGCTGGGTTCTGGCGAAACGGTAACTACAGGTGGCTCCGGATTTGGGCTGATGGCTATTCTCGTGGGTATTAACCGTGGTTTCATTACCCGAAATCAGGGATTTGAGCAGATAAATAAAATTGTTAACTTTCTGAACAAACCCGAAACCGATAAATTTCACGGTGCGTTTCCGCACTGGATGAACGGAACGACCGGAAAAGTAATCCCCTTCAGCACCAAGGATAACGGAGCCGATTTGATCGAAACATCCTTCCTGATGCAGGGCTTATTGGCTGTTCAGGCCTTTTTCAAATCAGGAAATTCGTCGGAGCAAGCGATGTGTGCCATTATACAACAGCTATGGGAAAAGGTGGAATGGTCGTGGTTTCAGAAAAACGGAGAACAAAAACTCTACTGGCACTGGTCGCCCAACTATCAGTGGGATATGAATATGCCCATCACGGGCTGGAACGAAGGATTGATAACTTATGT
>CALMZF010000172.1 GCA_937870645.1 uncultured Paludibacter sp.
CTTTTTGTCTCAAACTTTTTTGTTAAAACAGTCCAAGAAATAGGGGGTCAAACCAAATCCTCTACTGTGTCCCGATTTATCGGGAAAGAGGACTTAAAGAGAAAAACCACCCTTGTTTTTCCAATTCAAGGGACAAGCGGTTTCCTAACCGCTTGAAACTAATCTCAAGCGGTTAGGAAACCGCTTGTCCCCCATTTCTAACAGAAAAACCTGACAGGTTTTGAAATCTGTCAGGTTTAATATTGTTCAGGTTAAATCGAAATAATATTCTTCTTCTCACACTCTTTCTTAAAGTCTACCGGCAGTTTATCCTGCAAGGCGGGAGGGAAATTTAGAGAATGTTCGCCTGATAAAACACTCCACCCACAAGAAACGTTTTCAAGCCTTCGACGTTGAAAAGTTTTCCTCCACTCGAAAAATTCTCTCTTACACTCCCCCTTCGCGAAGTTTCGGGAGGATCTAGGGGTTCCTTCTTCGAATCACATATCCCACTGAGAGCAGCAGTATTACCCAAAGGCCATCTCCCACCGGTGTATCGGGATCACCGCCGGGATTACCAAATTCATTAATATCAATCGTTGCATCCGGTGCAAATTGCAGATTCGGGGTCAATCCCTGGTCATAGGTTGTGGAAGCCATGGATGAAGAAACAGATGATGATCCACCATCGTTGGCAGCTCCGGAGGATTTTTTACCGCTTGCCAGCAGTCCAAGCGCACCCATGCCCTGCATGCTGCTGCCTGACTCTGTCTGAATACTTTTGGAACTGTGTGTAGAATAGCTGTAGGTACTGCCAACAGTAGGTGAAGAGTTAGCTGAACGAACTCCTCCCACCACCGAAGGAAGAGACGATTTGTCGTCATCAGGAGCCGGATAAGCTTGTTCATTTGATCTTTTTTTCCTTTTATTGAAATTATAATTCGGCACTTTGCCACGTACAGCAGCTACCTTGTAGCCGGGATTTATTTTTTCTGTAGGGATGAAGACCACTGCAGGTATAAATCGGGGATCAGGGGGCTTATTGACCACAAATACCGAATACCCTCCGATAGCCATCACAGCTATGAGCAGTACCAACAATATCGTAATATGAATTTTATTCATTTTGCAGATATTAAGGGGTTAGTGCCGAATAACTATCTTACCGGACTGATCGGTACCGACCGACAGAACACGCACCACATACACCGAAGGTGGGAGGCTGGTGGTGATTTCTGTTACCGAGGCGGCATTCATCACGCCGGTCTGGCGCAACTGTCCGAACATATCAAAGATGAGCACCCTGCCGTTTTCGTCCGTCGGGTTGTCAATTCGTATCGTGCTGCCGCTGTTGAAAATCTTCACTTTTGACCCTTTCGGGTCGTTGTTCTTTTTGTCCTTCGAAGTAATCAGAAATCGTCTTTCGGCCTTCTCAGTATTGGTGGCCGTGAAGGGGTAGTTAATTTCATTCTGCGCCGAGAGGTCGGTTACCGTTTTGGTTTCCAGGTCGGTAAGGTAGAGCGTTTTGTATCCTGTGAGTTTTGATTTGTTGATGCGCAGGGTATATTCCGTATCTTTCCCGGCCATAAACGACAGGTAAGTTTTATCCAGATCGTCGGAGGTGCTTACCTGCAGCTGATCCTTTCCTTCGTCCACATAAAGAGACAAACCCGGGTTAAGGATTATTTTTCTTCCGTCCCAGCCATTGTCATACTTGCGGGATGTACCCGGCTGGCTGAAAAGCCATACACGGTCACCACCCGATTTGCTAATCACATCAGCAGTGAGGTAGGATAAATTGGTATTGTCAGCTGAAGGTGCACGTTGAGCTACCATGTTTTTAATAACCGAATTGTAAGGAATAGTAACTGTAGAACCAGCCGTAGCAATCAGCATAAATCCCTGCATGGAAGGTATTTCCCTAAGAATTTCACCGGATGTGTTCTGCGGAATAGCGAGGTAAGATCCCGGTACAACATCGCCTGTAGCTTCATACCAATCATGTAAACTTCCGGTATTGTAAAGGTAAACGGCCTTTTCTACACCTGATGTTGCAAATTGCATTTTATTTATATCAATAGCTGCAGTATATGAATTTCCAAATATATTATATCCGGAACCCGTATTAAATATCCCGTTCGGAGTAGGCGTATAAGTCAGATTGAGTGTTTGATCACCGGTTACCAGTGGACCCTTGAAAGTGACGGTCTTGGGATTTAATTGTGTAATTTCATAACCGGTAAAAGGCGTCAGGGATGCATCATCATATAGCTGTTCCCATTCATTGTAGTAAATATTGTCTCCGTTTAATAATTCATTCGATTTTCTGACATAGGACATAGGAGTTGCTGTGAAAGTAGCCTTATTCATATCATTATAAACAGCATCCTTTACCGGAATACCAAAATACTGCCAGCGATAAGAGACGGTATAGGTACCACCAGTATTAGAATCAGTGTAAGTAATCGGATCTCCCTTGTACGCTTTGGAGTACATTTCCACAGTGGCAGGAACATTTGCATTTAATGTAGGTTGAGTAAAAATTAGACTTCCATTGGCTATATCGGCAGCGGACCGGATTAGTATGCGGTCGGCAGAGTTTACGGTGGCTGTGCCGTTAATGGTCAGGGATTTGGTGGTGGGGATAATGAGGGCTTTTGTGGAGCTATTGGACAGACTACCGATTGTCCTATCCTGGTCAAGAAGTAAATTGTTTGCTGCTGAATTCGAAAAGACTACATCTTCACCTGTTAGTGGGACTTTGCATGTCCAGTTAGCGACATCATCCCATATTTCACTTACATTTCCTTCCCATATATTGACTGTAACAGTCACCGAAGCTACTGTAGAATAGGCAGAAGTACACGAACCGCTGGTAACAACGGCACGGTAATAAGTTGTAGCTGTAAGATTATTAAGTGTAGTATATTCTGCTGTGGTTGCTCCATTGCCACCTGTTACATTTATCCAGTCATTAATTCCATCAGGTGATTGTTGCCACTGGATGGTGCCGGTATGTCCTGTTAAAGTAATAGTTGTACCAAATCCGGAACATATTGTAGGCTTAGTGGCTGTGGCTGTGCCGCCTGCGGAGGCCGGGATAACGGTGATAATAACCGTGTTGGATGTTGCCTGAGAACAAACACCACTCTTTACAACTGCTCTATAATACGTTGTTTGTGTTTATGCACCGGGAGAATACGTTGATGAAGTAGCTCCGGAAATATTTGTAAAAGTAGAATTATCGGTGGATGATTGCCACTGAATAGTTCCAATTGAGCTGGTTAATGATAATTGTGCAGGAGCAGTATTATAACAAATCGTTTGGTCGGAAGATGCTGTACCGGCAACGGATGCAGAGTTGACGGTAATTGTTACCGTATTTGAAGTGGCTGTGGAACAAACACCGCTTTTGACCACAACTTTATAATACGTTGTCTGAGTTAATGCTCCTGGTGAATAATTAGTAGATGTGGCACCTGAAATATCCGTAAACGACAAATTATCAGTGGATGATTGCCACTGAATACTTCCAACAGAACCGGTTAATGATAATGGATTGGGAGCAGTATTATAACAAATTGTTTGATCTGAAGATGCACTACCGGCAACGGATGTAGGGTTGACGGTAACAGTTATCGTACTTGACGTTACTGAGGAACAAACTCCGCTCGTTATTACAGCTCTGAAATAAGTTGTTTGTGTTAAAGCTCCGGGAGAATAGGTAGCAGAAGTAGCTAGGGGAATGTTTGTAAACGCTGAATTATCAGTGGATGATTGCCACTGAATACTACCAACTGAACCGGATAATGATAACTGAGCAGGAGCAGTATTATAACAAATTGTTTGATCTGAAGATGCTGTGCCTTTTACTGATGTAGGATAAACTATAACCGTAAATTCTTCGTAGTGCGTATTAGCACTTGTTAACTTATCTTTAATTTCTACTTTAAATGAATAAGTTCCTGCAGCAAGATTAGATAATAAAATGTTGTCAGTCAATGAAATTGAAGTAGTAGTAAAGGTTCGGGTGTATGTGTAATTATTAGGTCCGGATCCAGTCCATGTCATAGTAGCATTATCGCTTCCAAGCCCCGAAGCTGTAGCAGATAAGTTTAATATATTGCCAATACATATATCTTGATATATTGCTTTCACATTTATTGTACCACCTTTACCATTGATGTCGGCGAATTTATACACAGCACCACCCTCACAATTTGCAAAGCCATTCGTACCAATTTCAAGTTTTGCATTTGCACTGCAAACACCAGAAACCGATAGTGGCATTGGATCAATTGTACCAGTTACAGAAATAACAGAATTTGCCGATAATTTCAACACTCCTTTGGCACTTTCCCACAATACCGTACCGTCATCCTTAATATACACAACAGGTGTACTTAACAAGTAACTGGTTTGGTCTGGAATTCTCAATTGGTCAATTGTTGCTCCAAAAGTACCATCCCCAATTGTAAGACTTGTGATTGAATTTGTAATACTGGCATTAAGTGTAACTGCATATCCGCCAATAATACTGACAGCACCTGTTCCTGCATATTGTCCTGGATAACCTTGAGGATTTGTTCCGGTTGGTGTAACCCATGAAGTACCATTATAATACTGCCATGTGGCTAATGCAGTCCAGTTACCTGATGCGATTGAACGGTAATCACCAATATTCTGCGCACTCACACTAAATGCCCCTGTAAGCATAGTGAATGATAGGATGAAAAGTAGAAAGAGTGTCCGACTCTTCAGTATAAAGGTATAGGCATTCATCGTAAACAAAATTTAAGTAAGTAAACAAAACGTATAAATAATTGACTGTGATTTTACGAACAATGAATAAGAAACGCTATTCTTATTTGGGTTTCAGCCACGCATAGCAGCTATGCTATATTGGGTATCAAAAAGGTTTGGTAAAGTTTTAACAGATGAAAAAAGTGTTGTATAAATAACATCTTGTGCTGTCGAAAAGTTTTCGTTGCAGGTTTCAGCATTCTCTGACGGCAGGATACAAGGATAATGGCATGACCACACGGAGGTAGTCATGTAAGAAAGCAGTGTTTGTGCATCAGCACAAACTATTGAAGAAGCAAAGTTGTTGGCGTTGCTGGTATCTCCCGGAGTGTACACATCTGGGTGTAAGGTATCCGGGAGTGAAGTGAAGAGAAGAGTGAAGAGAAGAATAATTATACTGCTCTTCGGTAAAGAGGTAAAGGCATTCATCGTAAACAAAGATTCAAGACAAGGCAATGCGTGTAAACAGTTGATCAATAAATAACAAACAAACAAACAAACAAATAAGGGATAAGAAACGCTTTTCTTACGTAGTGAAATCACATAAATTGCTACATTTAATCATCTAATATATGATGATTTAATTTTGTTGACTAATATAATTATTTTAATTAAAAAAACAATCCAAACAGGTTCTAATTAATTATTTAACATTTTTAACCTATATAAGAATGCCCCCACCCCTCCCGAAGCTTCGGGAAAGGTGACTTAAGTGAAAGATTTTACGGATGAAGTATCTAACTATTCACTTCACCAACACATTTTCGTACAAATAAATTTTGGTATTCTATTCGGAATTGATGTTTATTTCTAAGAAATATTAACATAAAACTGTTTTTTCCAAATTGAATTAGTAGCTTTGCTGCTTTATTGTTCAAACACCCATCACCATGAATATCTGAAGCTATTCAGTGGCAACAGTGGGAGTATCTGAAATTAACTAACTACTAACAATATTTACATGAAAAACTATTTTAAATTTACGCTGACCGGTAAACAGTTGTTTCCGGTTTGGGCGTTACTGATTTTGCTTTTTTTTATTCCCTACGGCGTTGTACAGTACCAACTTCAGCATCTTCAGGACACCCTGTCCGGGTCGGGAAGCTTTGGAGTAATGGCACCCTGGTACGCTCTGATGCTATTGCTGATACTTGTGGAATATGCATTTATGTATTACTTCATGAAGCTTACCGTGGAGCATGTGGAATACAACGCAAAAGCGTTCACGTTTACCGGTAAATTTGGTGACTATATGCTCCTGCTAATCGGTGGATTTCTGCTTACCCTGATTACACTTGGAATATACGGACCCTGGTTTTTAACGAAAATAATGAAGTATTTTACAGCTAATACCCGTTATGAAGAAGATAATTTCGAATTTAAGGGAAAAGGTAGTGAACTGTTTCTGATTATCCTGTTAACCCTTGTAATACCGATGATATTGGTCACGGTAGTTTTGATTTCGACGCTGGTGGGAGTGGCTATCGGCACCGGCACCGAGCCCGATAATTTGAAAAACGCATCTACTCTCATTGTTGTTATTGTAATGTTCATTATCCTGATACCATACTGCTACTATGTGTACAAATGGTATGTGAATCTCAGATTCAGGGACTACGATATTCAATGGAAAACAAATTTTTGGAATTCGGCTGCTCAGATAGCGTTACAGATGTTCCTGTCTTTCATTACTCTTGGAATTTATTCGCCATTAGCCATGCTGAAACTTTACAAATACTTTGCAGAAAGAACAGAAGCCAATTCTGCCGTTGCCAACAAGAAATTTGGTTATGACCTTGAATCCGGAAAAGATTTTTTATTCCTCTGGGGTCAACTGCTGCTCACTGCAATCACACTCGGCATCTGGTTCCCTTGGGCATACAGCCGCATCAACGAACGGGTAATTGGAAAAACGTTTGTTGAAACGATATGAATGTAGCTTAGAGGCCTGATGCAAAACGTATAATTAGGCTACTAAAGTGGAAGAAATTTACATCTATGTAAAATTCTTAGTTGAAAAAAAGGGGTTTTGAAGAGAATATGTACTTACATTCAATTCCTCAGGAAGAAATAAATAAAAGTTAAGTAACACTTACTCAACATAAAGGTTGGTAAAGACATCTCTATTTTTAATTTTTATAGATATTACCATGAACAGCAAATCAATGTTATTATTCTGCTTTTTAGGCATAAGCAGCTTTCTTCTTAGTCAAAATAATGGCCTTTCGCCTCAAATCATTAATGTAAATAATCGCACATTCACTTCCTTGGATGGGTATTGGAAAACGATTGTTGATCCATTTGAAAACGGGTATTACGACTATCGTCTCAGACCTTCAAAAACCGGTTATTTTCTGGATAAAGAATACAACGACAAGACCAGACTTCAGGAATATGATTTTTCACTGGACAAATCGTTGTATGTGCCCGGCGACTGGAATACACAGCGACCTGAGCTATACTATTATGAAGGTACAATTTGGTACAGGAAGCGATTTGACTGGACAAATGAGATTGATAAACGACAATTTGTCTATTTCGGAGCCATAAATTATGATGCGAAAGTATATCTGAACGGCGAACTCATTGGCGAACATCTGGGAGGTTTCACTCCGTTTAATATTGAAATAACCGGGAAACTTAAAGACACGAATTCGTTGGTTGTAAAAGTGGACAACAAGCGCAAACCGGAAGCTGTACCAACTGTCAATGCCGATTGGTGGAATTTTGGAGGCATTACCAGGCAGGTTTCACTGGTAAGTGTACCCAGCATATTTATAAGAGACTACACGATGCAGCTTGACAAAACGAATAACAAGTTGATAAAAGGCTGGATACAGCTGGATGGAGCTACATCGGGTGAAACAGTTCAGGTTCAAATACCCGAGTTAAAAATAAGTGCACGGGTAACTACGGATAAATCTGGTTTTGCTCAGATAGAAATCCCTGTAAAGAAACTGACATACTGGGAACCGCAAAATCCAAAATTATACGATGTAGCTATTGCCTCCACGGCAGACCGGGTAACAGATCAGATAGGATTTAGAACCATCGAGACCAGGTCAACTGACATCTTATTGAATGGGAAAAAGATTTTTTGTAAAGGAATATCAATTCACGAAGAAACAGCCTTTAACAGTGGTAGAGCATATAGCAGTGAACATGCCGTCACATTATTAACCTGGGCTAAGGAGATGGGTTGTAATTTTGTACGATTGGCACATTATCCTCACAACGAAAATATGGTTCGCACAGCAGAACGAATGGGACTGATGGTCTGGAGCGAAATACCTGTTTACTGGACGATTAAATGGGAAGATCCCGGGACTTACAAAAACGCCGAAAACCAACTTACCGACATGATTACACGCGATAAAAACCGTGCCAACGTGATAATTTGGTCCGTGGCCAACGAAACACCATTGAGTGAACCCCGTTTGAAGTTTTTATCCAAATTAATAATGAAAACACGGGAAATGGATAATACCCGCTTAGTATCAGCGGCCATGGAAAAGGAAGAAATTGGAAAAAACGTTATGACAGTAAATGATCCTCTTGCTGATTTAGTCGATTTAATTAGTTTCAATCAATATATCGGATGGTACGACGGCACCTGGGAAAAATGCGAAAAAGTCAGCTGGATTTTTGACAAGAAAAAACCGGTATTCATTAGTGAGTTTGGTGGAGATGCACAGTACAATAATCACGGAAAAGACACCGAATTATTTACCGAAGAATATCAGGAGAAACTTTATGAGAAATCCATTGAAATGTTGAAAAAGATTGAAGGTTTGTCCGGCACAACACCCTGGATTTTGAAAGATTTCCGTTCTCCAAGAAGACATCTACCGGGAATTCAGGATGACTTTAACAGAAAAGGATTAGTTTCTGATAAAGGGGAGCGTAAAAAAGCGTTCTATGTATTGCAGAAATGGTATATGGAAATGCAGGATGTAAAATAAATCTCCTGATGAAATATTAATATTGATAGCGTTTCGGGTAAAAAGAATTCGGAAAAATACAGGAGTGTAGAAATTGTTTGTAATTTCACCAAAAACAAAAAACGCTAAAATCTTATTATTAAGACTTTAGCGTTTTACTGGCGGTATGGACGGGACTCGAACCCGCGACCCCCTGCGTGACAGGCAGGTATTCTAACCAACTGAACTACCACACCAGTATTTTTTTTGTGTTATTCGAACCAGCGGCCCTCCCGATAGATCGGGATATTTTAACCAACTGAACTACCACATCAGTATTTTGTTATTTTGAGTAATCTTGTTTACCTCGTTAGGTATTTGTTGTTCTCAATTGTGGTGCAAAGATACGGCAAATTTTGATATCTGCAATAGTATGCTCAGAAAAAAATAGAAATATTTTTTTCTGATTTTCATGAAACCCTGATTTACAAGGGTTTTATATTGAAAGGTTTTAGTTTTTTTGTTGATTGTGATTGATTCTAAATATTTAATTTTACCTTTGGCGGTTGTAAAAACAATAAATGTTGAACCAGAAATAAAATAATCGTATGGAAATAACGCGGATTTTCGATATCCTGGACAGATATCTGGAAAAATTTCCCAATCAGGATGCAGCTCTGGCATGCAAACGGGACGGAGAATGGAAAAAATTCAGCATTCAGGAATATGTGGAACTTACCAACCTGATGAGCTACGGCATGATGGCACTGGGAGTAAAAAAAGGCGACAACATAGGCATTGTAAGTGGCAACCGCCCCGAGTGGAATATGCTGGACTTTGCCATAATGCAGATAGGCGCTGTTTCGGTGCCCATTTATCCCACCATTAGTCAGGAAGACTACCGGCATATACTGAACCACGCCGGGATGAAAATGATTTTCATCGAAGGAAAAGACCTTAGAAGTCGCCTGGAACCTATTTTACCCACACTGACAACATTAGAAGAAATTTTCACATTCAATCAGGAGAACTCAAAGTACAGAATACTGGATCAATTGATTGACCTTGGAAGGCAAAAACCACAACCGAAAGAACTGGCCAAAATCAAAGCGGATATTAGACCCGAAGAACTGGCTACAATCATATATACATCGGGAACTACCGGTGCACAAAAAGGGGTGATGCTTTCGCACAGCAATATCGTAAATCAACTGCTCAGTCTGAAGGTTACACCCGCTGAGTGGAGCAACAAAGCATTGAGTTTTTTGCCTCTCTGTCATGCCTACGAACGCACACTGGTATATCTGTACCAATACCTGGGTATGTCGGTGTACTATGCCGAAAGCCTGGGCACCATTGCCGAAAACATCAAGGAAATTAATCCGACGATGATGACCTGCGTACCACGGCTGCTCGAAAAAATATATGACAAACTTTACGCTTCCGGACGTAAACTGCCTTTCCCCAAGAGAAATATATATTACTGGGCATTTGATCTGGCTACAAAATATCAGTTACAAGGGATGAGTAAATTGATGGAGTATCAGCTCAAGCTCGCCGACAAACTGATATACTCCAAGTGGCGTGAAGCCATCGGCGGCAACTTCGACATAGTAGTTTCGGGCGGGCCGGCTATACAATCGCACGTGGCCTCCTTCTTTTCCGCCATTGGCCTGCCGGGGTTCGCAGGCTATGGCATGAGCGCAGGATCGCCGGTGATAGCTGTGAGCCAGCGTGGCGTGAACGGACGAAAATTCGGCACGGTAGGACCACCACTGCCGGGAGTGAATATTCGGATTATTGAAAACAATGAAATTGTATTCCGGGGGCACAATGTAATGATGGGATACTACAAAGATCCCGAACTTACTGCACAGGTAATAGATAAAGACGGGTGGCTGCACACCGGCGATACGGGTAAATTTACTCCTGAAGGACAACTGGTTATCACCGGAAGGCTGAAAAATATTTTCAAAACCTCCTTTGGTAAATATGTCAATCCACAAGCTGTAGAGTCTAAATTTTCAGAATCGGGATTTTTTGAAAATCTGATCGTACTGGGTGAAAACAAAAAATATGCAGCCGCGCTCATCCTGCCCGATTTTGCATACCTGAGGACCTGGTGCGGTGAGCACAAAATACCGTACACAACCAACGAAGAAATGATAAAAAACCCCGATGTGGTAAAAAGGCTTCAGAAGGAAATTAAGCATTACAACCACTTCTTTGGCGACTACGAACAAATAAAACGGTATCAGTTTGTAACCGATGAATGGTCGCCAGCAAGTGGCTTCCTCTCTCCCACTCTCAAAATAAAACGAAATGTGCTTGAGAAATTCTATGCAGATAAAATCGAAAAATTGTTTGAATAAGGAATACAATAACATAATTTTTTTTAACACCCAAAACTCAACTTCCCCGATTATCAGGAAGTTGAGTTTTCTATGAATTGTCATTCGTTTTACAGGAAGTTAAAGTGCATGAATTTACATTAACGCTTAAAATTTTGCAACTCTATTCCCGTTAAACATTGTTAGTTATGAAAATTAATTTGCGTATTTCCGATTTTT
>CALMZF010000173.1 GCA_937870645.1 uncultured Paludibacter sp.
GTATTCGCCGTATTTATTTCCAGAAATGTAGTACCGAACGAGCCACTGGTAGGTCCGCTCAGGTAGCAGATAATATCTTCGGGGGAAATAATGCCGCGACCGATGATATTATGCAGCAGTGTGGTGAAATAATTTCTTTCATCTTCCACCAGTTCTTCCTTGTAATAAGAATACACGCCGTAGGATAATGCCAGTTCCCTGGAAGCCCGTTCGTTGTAGCAAAAGGCAAGGATAGGATCGGAGCTGCGGTACGAAGCCAGGTATCGGGCAGTTCGGCCACTGAAAGTATCGGTAATGATGGCTTTGATATCAATATATTTTCCGGCTTCGGCTGCTGCATGTGCCAGATAGGCTGTTACATTGCCTTTACCAAATTCAATCGGGATATCGTTTTCGGGCATTTTGGTGTTTTCGGCTTCCAGTGCAATTGTTGCCATTGTCCTCACGGCTTCAATCGGATATTTTCCGTAAGCCGTTTCGCCGCTGAGCATCAATGCATCGGTGCGGTAATAGATGGCATTGGCCACATCGTTCACTTCGGCGCGGGTGGGGCGCGGATTTTCAATCATCGAATGAAGCATTTGAGTAGCCACAATCACAGGTTTATGGGCCTTTACACACTTGCGGATAAGCTTGCGCTGAATGCCTGGAATGCGTTCCTGAGGTACTTCGATACCGAGGTCGCCGCGGGCAACCATCACCCCGTAGCAATGCTGGATAATTTCATCGATATTATCAACACCCTCCTGGTTTTCTATTTTTGAAATAATTTTTATCGGGCTGTTGTGCGCGTCGAGAATTTCCTGAATATCGAGCAAATCCTGTTTGGAACGAACAAACGAATGGGCAATAAAATCCACATTTTGTTCGATAGCGAAGAGGATGTTTTCTTTGTCCTTTGGTGTGAGAGAAGGTAAATTAATACGAACACCCGGCACATTAACACTTTTACGACTTCCGAGTTTGCCGTCATTGAGTACCGTGCAAATTAAAAAATTATCGTCTTTTGTTACAACCTTCAGATCAATTTCTCCATCGTCTATCAGTATATCGTCGCCCACGTGCAGATCGCGTACAAAATGAGGATAGTTCACGGCAATACAGTCTTTAGTTGAGACCAGGTCAACATCACCGGTTACTTTTACGGTATCGCCGGTTTTCAACAGTATACTGTCATTTTCGGCAATGGTAGTACGGACTTCAGGTCCTTTGGTATCGATGAGTATCGCTATCCGGTGGCTCACTTCACGTACATTGTTTATAATTCTGAGGAAACCTTCGCGTTGCAGGTGTGCAGAATTCATCCTCACCACGTTCATTCCTTCCTGATAAAGTTGTCTTATAAAATCCACTTCACAGCGTTTGTCGCTGATGGTAGCTACTATTTTTGTAAATTTTTGTGTCATTGTGGGGCTTTTTACTGAAAACTACTTACAGCCAGGCTGTATGACTTTAATCCAAATCCTACAATACAGCCCTTGCAGGCTGCTGAGAGGTAGGAATGATGACGATACGATTCGCGGGCAAAAACGTTGGAAATATGCACCTCTACCACCGGTGCGTTAATGGAGCGAATGGCGTCGGCAATGGCCAGCGAGGTGTGCGTATAGGCACCTGCGTTAAGTACAATGCCGTCGAAGGTAAAACCGGTTTCCTGCAATTTGTCGATAATTTCACCTTCGGAATTTGACTGATAATAAGACAATTCCATATCTGGAAATTCACTTTTCAGTGTTGAAAAAAATGTTTCGAAATCCGTGTTTCCATAAACTTCAGGTTCCCGCTTACCAAGTAGATTGAGGTTGGGACCATTAATGATGATAATCTTTTTCATCGGCGAGTTGCTTTGAATTCGGGGCAAAATTACGAAAATAAATCAGTAACCGAAAATAACATTAAGTCCCGGTTCGTATTTTATTCAGATGATTAAACAATTGAAACAAATAAGAGTTTATCATTTTGATTGATTTTGATTTTACTTTGGGATTTTATCAAAATATAACTGAACATACAGCGATACAAAAATAATTCAGTATTTTTGGCAAAAATATGGAAACAGCAAATTCTATTTTGAACAAATACAAACCCGGTGTAACGAAACGTGTCCTGTTGATCGTTGCCGGACTGGTTTGGACTTTTGCAGGAGGAATGTTGCTTATCAAAGGCTTTCAAATGCTGTCAGTTCAACCGCATAATTTGTGGATTAAACTGATTGTCAGTTTTATGGGAGGAGTTTTATTTTTCGTATTGCTTTTCAACAAATTGTCGTTAAAACACATAAAACGCATCCTGTTTTCGGAGGTTGAAAAACCCTGTGCATTCTCGTTTTTCAACTGGAAAGGCTACTTAATGATGATACTGATGATAACAACCGGAATTACTTTACGAACAACCGGTGTTGTTTCTCCCGATATTTTGTCCGTTTTGTATATCATGATGGGCATTCCACTGCTTTCGTCGGCCTTGCGTTTCTATATCAACGGTTTTATAAATCATTCAACTAACAAAAAATAATACGCTCATGCAATTCCCGTTAAATTTCACATTTAAGATTACCACCATTAGCAATGATTTCAGGGTAAATGATGCCACAGGCGCGGAAGTTGCGTTTGTGCGCCAAAAATTATTCAAACTCAAAGAAGAAGTCCAGGTTTTCAACGACGAAAGCCGATCACAACTCAATTTCACAGTAAAAGCCAATAAATGGCTCGATTTTTCGGCTGCCTATGTATTTTATGATAATCAGCAACGGGAACTGGGACGTATAGTGCGCCGGGGCTGGAAGTCATTGTGGAAATCGTCTTACGACATTTATGATGAAAACCAGAAACAGGATTTCAGTGTGAACGAAGAAAACCCGCTTATCAAGGTTTTTGACGGATTGTTCGGCGACATACCCATACTCGGTATGTTTACGGGCTATTTTTTCAATCCGACCTACCTGGTTACCCGTCCTGATGGAACAGCGATAGCGCGCTTATCAAAAGAAAAATCATTTTTCGGGCGCCGGTTTAGTGTTGACAAACTGGCTGAATTCGAATCGGGTGAAGAAAATCGCTTGCTGCTGGGTCTGATGATGATGATTCTGCTTGAGAGACAGCGCGGATAACACCTGAAAAAATTAAATCCTTGAATAATAAACACCCTGTCATGTCGCGCATAACGAGAAAACGAAAAGAAGATATCGGTCTGTCGCCTTACGAAATGAAATTTCGTGGCCAGAAAAAGGTTGAAAGAACCACGATGGAGTTGTTCGATTTCAACCTGGATTTTGTACATGAACTGCCGGTCAAATCGCCGGATAAGTTGACGGCTTACCAGACCAAAGACACCATTTCGTGGCTCAATGTCGATGGGCTTGACGACGTGACCCTGATGAAAAAGTTGGCAGAAATATTCAGAATTGACAATAATATTATGTCAGAAATCATGAATCCGGCTGGCCGGCCCAAGGTTCAGGAATTCGAAGAGGGACTGCTCGTAACACTCAAAATGCTGCAAATCAACGAACGCACCAACAAACTGGGAGTGGAAAATCTCAGTCTTGTAATTAAAAATGACTTTCTGATATCTTTTCAGGAAGACAAAGGCGATTTCTTCGACACGGTACGCGAACGGATACGCAAACATAAAAACAAGATACGCACCGCCGGACCCGATTATCTGGCATTTGCGCTGCTCGATATGGTTGTGGACAACTACATTTATATTGTTGGGATTTTGGGTGAAAAAATTGAAAATCTTGAAGAAAAAATGACCGGAAATGTCAATAAACAGTTGCCTGAGCTGATTAACCTTTACAAACAGGAACTCAACTTTCTGCGCCGTTACATAAAACCAGCCAAAGAGATGATACTCACCCTGGCTAAAATGGAGTCTGAATTTATTCATGACGAAAACAGGATGAACTACAAGGAGTTGCAGGACAATATCAACGAAGCCAACGACCTGACGGACAGCTACCGCGAAATGCTCTACGACCTGCTCAACATCTACCATACCTCCGCCACAACCCGACTGAATGACATAATGAAAGTATTGACGATGATCTCGGTAATTTTCATTCCGCTTACCTTTATTGTGGGTGTATACGGCACCAATTTCGACTATTTACCAGAGCTTAACTGGCATTACGGTTACTTTATCATGTGGGGAATTATGGTGGTGGTTGCTCTACTGATGATCTGGTATTTCCGAAGAAAAAAATGGTACTGATGAACTTCAGTATCGTTTAGTTGTTTAATTCCTACTCAGCCCCCTAAATCCCCC
>CALMZF010000174.1 GCA_937870645.1 uncultured Paludibacter sp.
TTTATTGGTAGTGGGAAAATCGACGATGTGTTTGTCAAACTGATTGTTTGTTTTGATAAAATTGCGGGCATCAAAGTGCACTGCTTCCTGTATCAGATGGCTCACAATAATGGATGAAATAACCTCACCGTAGCTCACAATGGTATCGGTGATGCGGATGGAAATATCCTTAATCAGAAATATGCCGCGAAATATATTGGCCAGATCGGTGAAGTTTTCCTGAACCAGTCTGATGGTTTGCGTTCTTTTCTCGGGTGAAATGACATTCTCAATCAATTCTAAATGACGCGATACCATTTGCTCGAATTCCGACAGATAGGCAGGATTGCCTTCTGAAGCCATTTTGGAGGTAGCGTAAAGCTTATCGGTAATGCCCGACAAAGCTGAAACGACCACTATCACAGCCTCTTGCTGTGATTCTACTATATTCTTTAAGCTCAAAATACCTTCGACCGTACCGACTGAAGTTCCTCCGAATTTGATAACTTTCATCCTTAAAAAAATTAAATAGCGTATTAAAATTCCGAATGGATTTCAACACAAAATAGTTGTTTTTAATGAAAAATCCTTTCGTTGATTTCAGACAAAAGGATAAAATGCTTAAAATCTGATTAAAAAAGTAGGTTTTCGGAAATAAAAACCGAAAAATAGCACCATCAAAGTGTCAAAAAGATTTCCGACTGCAATATTACTCATTTTTTGGCAATTACAGATGATTTGGAAGTTATTTTAAGGAAAAGTATTGCAAAGTCGGGAAAATTGGCTTACTTTTGCACCACTTTTGTAAATGGTCTCGTAGCTCAGCTGGATAGAGCAACAGCCTTCTAAGCTGTGGGTCGTGGGTTCGAATCCCGCCGGGATCACAAAAAAAATAAACTGCTAATTATCAGCAGTTTATTTTTTTTCAATAAGTCTTTCAAATATTTAACCGTTTACTGATTTCCAGGCTAATTCTGAGCATTGGTGTAAACCGGGAAGGTGACACTGGTAGCGTCATTAAATGTCACCTTCACTCCTACAAGTCCGAATTTGTGATTGGCTATGTAGGTGATTTTGTCAATACCACCGGTACTTCCGAGGTTGTTGGCATCGGTTTCCACCTGAATGGTTTTGATATTGTAAAATCCGTAGGGATAATCATCATCGGTGGATTTACTAACCACTTTCCGTTTATTGCCTGTATCGCCCACTGGATAGGTATCGCCTACCTCTGAGGAGTACTTCACAATAATGCCGGCACCATCGCCTGTCAGGCATTTAATGCCTTCGGTTGTTTGCTGTATCTTCAAACCGGTAATTGTAACGGTGTTGCCATTTACGGTGACTCCCGGGAAATCCGATACCATATTTTTAAGTAAAGCATTGGTCACTGTAGCCTGAGCACTGTATGTGCTGACCCCATCGGTGAGAGTGGTAACAGAGGCTGAAAAACCACTTACACCGGCTATGGGAACCGAACTGGAGGTAACGATAACCCCGACTTCACCCATCGGTGACTGTGAACCACCCAATGTTGTTCCGGGCTTTAAGATCTCATCGCAGGAAGAAAAGAAAAAAAGCACAGATAGTGTGCAGAATAAATTGGACAGGATTTTCATGGCTGAGTGATTTATAAGTTAATTACTTGATAAATAGCAGTATGTATGTGATGTCTTTTTATCCAATCAGTAAAATATCAACTTAAAAATAACGCAGAAAATTCATAATGAATGACTTCTGTGCTATTATGAATTTTAAACATCAGTTATGTTTATTTTGTTCATTTAAAAACATAGAAGTTTAATTGAAATGAAAAACATTGCCTAAAGGTCTCAAGCACATGAAACATATCTCAGATACTCAATATATTGTACTTATTCACAATTAGTTGTTGGGCTTTTTCTATCTCTTCTTTGGTGGGAATTTGTATGTAGTAATGCCTCATTTCACCCTGAAAATCGGGAGCGGTGTAATTGAAATTCTCGTTGTTTGGTGACTGTATCAATTTCCATTCGGCGGTGGGCGAATGCTGATATTCGCAGAAATAAAACAGCACTTCGCTGCCAAGCATTTCAAATGCTACCCGGACTTTAGCATTGTCCGGTCGGGTATATTCCACATAATCTACAAAATCATTCATAAGTATATTCCTTTGGCAATCAGTTAGAATTAATTTCTATTATATGTTGTGAAACAACATCACTGACAAAAATGTTTTGTTGATACTCTAATTATTCCAGTCCAGAATGCGTCTTTCTCCTTCCAATGCCTGTATTTCGGATATTTCCTGGGTTACTTCAATTACACCTTTGTATTCGTTCTCAGCATTTCTGACGGCAAAATACTGAATGAGTATTTTTTTACCCCGCATATTTATCCAGAAATCAGCGTTATCTTTCGTGCCATTGCGAAACGATTCCACGATTTGCTCAACCACATGTACACTTTCATGTGGATGGCAGTTGCGTACATCGCGACCCAATACAGCATTGGTGCGTGTAAAAATCCTTTTTTTGGGAGTGGAAAAAAAACGAACTTTGTTGTTTTCATCCACGTAGGTAATGTCCACCGGCAAATGGCTGAAAATAAGCATTATTTGTTCTGCCGAAAGTAATCCACTTTTCAGGTCTATCAGATCGGAAGGGATGTTTTTTGAATCTGAATGTTGTATTTTCATGTCTGGATTAATGTATGGAAAACCAATTTCTACGCTTTCATTCCACATTTTTTCAATTTCGTCAGCCGAAACGTTTTTAGCTATCATCGGATAAAGCAATCGTTCTTCGCGGAAAGCAATGCTGTAAATGTTGTAAAACACTTCACCGGTCAGCCGGTTTAGTTTCGGAAGTTCTAAATCATCGGTGGAAAGCAGATTTATTAAATCGCTCAGATTACGGCGTATATCGTCGTGAATTGACCACATCACGGCTATGCACCGATATTCGGGCAGGTATTTTTCAACAAGGGGAAATAATACATTTTCCTTGATAATATAGTACTGTGTAAATTTCTGAACCTCTTTCCACAGTTGCAGCATCCCGCTTGTTATTTCATCTGAAATTCCTTTCTTATTGATATCCAGGATGTAAGGCCGAAGCGAGTTGAGTAAATTCTTTACTTCATTGTTGTTGCGAATGCAAACGGCAAAGAAGGTATCATCGGTGGGGGAGGTGTAGGGGTAAGCATCGATTGAACGGCGCAACACGTTGAGCATCTTGTTTATTCCCGATTTGATATCCTCCATCGGATAGTTGCTTTCCATGAGCTGATGTACCAATATCACCACATCATCTGGAATTGTATTTTCGATGGTTTTTTGGTACTGTCTTATGGCTTCTGCAGCATTCTTTTTATACGTAATTGCATCGAATAGAATTCTCAGATCGGCAAGTCGCTGGCGTTGATGGGTCGAAAATTCAGACATGGCAGATTAATTTGAATTAAAAAAATAAAACAAAGAAAGCAATGAGTATTAGATCTATGAAAAGTTTAGATATATTATACTAAATGGTTGCTTCTCAGTATTTCAGCCATCTCAATTTGAAGTCGTTTGGCCTCATTGCGTGCTGCATCTTTGAAGTCAGCTTCGGTCGAGGCGTATAGTATTTGACGTGATGAATTCACCAGCAATCCACACATATCGTTTAAACCGTACTGCGCTACTTCACTGAGGCTGCCACCCTGTGCTCCCACACCGGGAACAAGTAAAAAATGGTTGGGGATAATTTTTCGGATATCGGAGAGCATTTCGGCTTTGGTAGCACCCACCACATACATCATTTTTTCAGCCGAAGCCCATTGTTGAGAGGTTTTCAGTACTTTTTCGAATAGTTTTTCGCCATTCTCCTCCATATATTGAAAATCGAATGCCCCTTTATTGGAGGTCAAAGCAAGCAAAATGACCCATCTGTTTTCGTATGTCAAAAATGGCAATACGCTGTCTTCGCCCATGTAAGGAGCCACCGTCACGGCATCTACATCCATGTTGCCAAAAAAAGTGCGGGCATACATGGCCGATGTGTTACCTATATCGCCCCGCTTGGCATCGGCAATGATAAACTGATCGGGATATTCGGCCCGTATGAAATTCACCGTACGTTCCAGGGCGTCCCAGCCTGCCAGTCCGATGCTTTCGTAGAATGCCAGATTGGGCTTATAAGCCACACACAGGTCAGCCGTGGCTTTGATGATTTCTACATTGAAATCAAAAATCGGATCATCCGATATATTGAGAATATGTTCGGGAATTTTGTTGATATCGGTATCCAAACCCACACAAAGAAAGGATTCCTTGCGTTTAATATTTTCAAAAAGTTCTTGCTTAGTCATGATTATTTGGTGTTAAACGTTTTTTTGAACTCTGATTTGATTCCAGTTTTTCTATAAGCAAATTCTCCAGTCTTTTGTAGGAAATATTCATTAAATTAGGTGTGATGCCCACCGGAGCTTTGTATAATATCTCGTTGATTTCCATTTTTTTACGTACGTTTTTTCTGGTTTGCCTTTCTAAAAACACCTGAGGATTGTACAGGTGTATGTTGATGGTTTTGATGCCATCGGCTTCCCTGAGTGTGAATTTTTCGATTTCATTCCAATTGATAAACGAATCTTCATGGTGATTTCGGTCGGTAACAATGCCCTTGTCAGACAGTATAATGCCGCCGCCTTTCACCAGCCTGTAAACGATATAAACCGACAACAAAAAGAAGAAAGCAAAACCTGCATAACCCAGCAGATTTTTCCCCTCACTTTCTATCAGCATCCAGATGCATATACCTGCAAATGCTGTTGAGACAAGCAGCAGCAGAACAGGTTTTAATTTGCTGTACTTAATGACTGTTTCCATTTATGCCAGGTCGCTTTCCTTCATTCTTTCTGCGTTTTCGGCTATTATCAGCTTGTCAATCACATCCTGTATATCACCATTCATGAATGCCACCAGATTGTACACGGTGTAGTTGATGCGATGATCGGTGATACGTCCCTGTGGGTAGTTGTAGGTGCGGATTTTTGCCGAGCGGTCGCCGGTGGAGACCATCGTTTTACGTTTGGAAGCTATGGCATCAATGTGTTTCTGATATTCCATGTTGTAAATTTTAGTACGAAGCATTTCCATGGCAATTTCGCGGTTGCCAAGCTGGGTACGTGCCTGCTGGCAAACCACCACTATGCCGGTAGGGCGGTGGGTGAGTTGCACTTTGGTTTCCACTTTGTTTACATTTTGTCCGCCTGCGCCGCCGGAGCGGGAGGTGTGAAAATCAATATCAGCGGGGTTGATATCCACTTCGAACTCATCGGCTTCGGGCAGTACCGCAACTGTTGATGCTGAAGTGTGAACACGACCCTGTGTCTCGGTGACCGGTACCCGCTGCACACGGTGTACTCCTGATTCGTACTTCAGTATTCCATACACATTTTCACCTGATACTGTAAATATTATTTCCTTGTAACCACCGATGGTACCTTCACTGAAATCGGTTACTTCCACTTTCCAACCTTTATTCTCACAGTAGCGGGTGTACATCTTGAACAGATCGCCGGCAAAAATGGCCGCTTCATCGCCACCAGTGCCACCACGAATCTCCATGACCACAT
>CALMZF010000175.1 GCA_937870645.1 uncultured Paludibacter sp.
CTCTGGACACAGTCCGACCTGCACCCGAAAGAAGGAGTTGAAGCATTGTTGCAGAGAGATATTCTAAATGAAATGGTCAGGGCCGGTGTATGTGTGCTCAAAACCGATGTTGCCTGGGTGGGAGCCGGTTATTCGTTCGGACTGAACGGAATACAGGATGTCGCCCACATTATGTCAAAGAATGGTATTACCACACGACCATTTATCATTTCACTCGACGGCTGGGCTGGTACACAGCATTATGCCACTATCTGGTCGGGCGACCAGACCGGCGGTGTGTGGGAATACATCCGTTTTCACATTCCCACATATATTGGTTCGGGACTCTCCGGACAACCAAACATTACGTCCGATATGGATGGAATTTTCGGAGGAAATAATAAAGCGGTCAATATCCGTGATTTCCAGTGGAAAACATTTACTCCCATGCAGTTGAACATGGACGGCTGGGGAAGCAACGAAAAATATCCACACGCACTGGGCGAACCGGCGGCGTCTATCAACCGGAATTATCTCAAACTGAAATCAGAACTTTTACCTTATGCGTACAGCATTGCCCGCGAAGCGGTTGACGGACTGCCCATGATTCGCGCTATGTTTTTGGAAGAACAAAATCCTTATACGTTGGGCAAACAAACCCAGTATCAGTTTATGTATGGACCTAACTTCCTGATTGCACCTGTTTATCAGAATACAAAATCGGATACACTCGGCAACGATGTACGTAATCATATTTACCTGCCTGAGGGTAGCTGGGTGGATTATTTCACCGGACAGGTTTACGAAGGAGGCCGCGTGATTAATAATTTCGAATGTCCTATCTGGAAGCTGCCTGTGTTTGTGAAGCGAGGCGCCATTATTCCCATGAACAATCCAAACAACAATCCGAATGAGGTGAATAAAAACTTGCGGATCTACGAAGTGTATCCGTTCGGTAATACTTCTTTCACCGAATACGACGATGATGGGTCGAGTACAGATTATCTGAAGGGAAAATCTGTTGAAACACGCATTGTGTCAGCCGTTACCGGTGATATGGCAACCATCACGGTAAATCCGACAAAAGGCAGCTTTGATGGTTATGTGAAAGAGAAGATAACCGAATTTAAGGTCAATGTTACCAGGGAACCTAAAAAAGTAACCGCAAAAGTGGGTGATAAGAAAGTAAAACTGGCAAAGGCAAAATCACTGCAGGATTTCGCAGTGCGCGAGAATGTTTATTTCTACGACAAGGCTGCGGAATTTAACCGGTTCGCGACCAAAGGAAGCGCGTTTGAAAAGGTAAAAATAGCAAGAAACCCTCAATTGCTGGTAAGAGTTGCAAAATCAGACATTACTCAGTATAAGGTGGAATTACAACTGAAAGGTTTTGAATTTAATCCGGCCAATACGTTGCTTAAAAATACAGGTGTGTTGCAGGCAATGAATAATGTGGGTGTAAAGGCCGGTAACGCTTCCGCCTACACGCTTACACCAGGCTGGAACAAGCTGCCCAACGCCGATTACTACGAAATAGAAAAGGAAGGCATTATCTATTCCACCATCAAAGAAGACGAATTGCTTTTTGATAATCTCACACCCGAAACAGAATACACATTTAAAGCACGGGCGGTTAATAAGAGCGGTGTTTCACCCTGGACCACCTTTACAGCTAAAACCACCGCCGATCCGTTGCAGTTTGCCATCAAAGGTATTACGGCTGAGTGTACTGCTGCGATGCAGCCGGGCGAAGGTATCCGCCGCCTGTTCGACTACGTTGAAGGCAACATGATGCATACCGAATATGGAACCAATGCCATTCCTTTCGATTTAATCATGGATCTCAAATCGGTTAATCACCTGGATAAAATGGTGTACCTGCCCCGAACAAGCGGACTGAACGGCATGATTCAACAAGCGACCGTATTCTACAGCGAAGACAAAGTCAACTGGACCGCAGCCGGAGCTATTGAGTGGAAAGCCGATGCCGCTGATAAAACCTTTGTATTCCCGACTCAGCCTGTGGCACGTTATATCAAAATGACCGTAACCAAAGGAGTAGGTAACTTTGCTTCGGGACGTGAACTCTATGTCTTCAAGGTACCGGGAACCGAAAGTTTCCTGCCGGGTGATATCAATAATGACCGGGTGGTGGACAGCAACGATTACACCTCTTACATGAACTATACCGGTTTACGACTGGGTGATGGCGACTTTGAGGGATATGTGAGCAAGGGTGATGTGAATAAAAACAACCTGATTGATGCGTACGATATATCCAATGTAGCTACGCTCCTCGAAGGTGGCATCGGCCAGTCAGCTATTGAGAAACTGACCGGCAAACTGACAATGACAGCTTCAAAGACAAGTTATAACGCCGGTGATACTATAGTGGTTACGGTGAAAGGTGCCGATTTAAAATCAGTCAATGCCTTGAGCTTTGCTATACCTTACAATAAAAGTGAATACGATTATGTGGGTATTGACCAGTTGAATGTGAAATGGATGCAGAACCTCACCTACGACCGCCTGCATACCAATGGTGATAAAGTGGTTTATCCCACGTTCGTCAACCTGGGTAACGAAGCTCCGCTCGAAGGAAACGAAACCTTATTCGTACTGAAATTCAAAGCTAAGCGTGCCGTGAAATTCAATCTTCAGTTACAGCATGGATTATTGGTGGATAAGTATTTAAATACCACCGCCTTTTAAGCAGGTAATCACTTTAAACAAAAAAATGCTCAGGTCATCCGATCTGAGCATTTTTTGTTCTTCGTCCGTTTCAGGCAAATATTTCCCTCCTTTTTTTGGAAATGCCTCTCATTACCTCGTTGTACGAATGTTTGATCCAGTCTTTCAGTTGCTTTTCAGTAATTTCACCCGTTACTGTTACGGTATTCCAGTATTTTTTGTTCATGTGATATCCGGGTTGTACTGCCTGGTATTTTTCACGCAGATCAACAGCTTTTTCAGGATTACATTTCAGGTTAATACACAGATCCGATTCTTCCAACGGAATGAAAGCAAACATTTTACCAAGTGCCTTAAACACCAGTGTCTCATCATCAAAAGGAAAGCATTCTTCAGCTCCTTTCAGAGACAAACAATAATTACGAATATCTTCCACGTTCATAAACCGATAAATTTTTACAACTGCAGGCATAAAGCCTTCAGTCAGGTTGGTTGTTTGCAGTCTGAAATCCTGATATTCAGGTTATTTCTGATAATAATCAGAAAGGGTGTCGGGAAGTGTCAACGATACAGCTCACTCACTTTATTCCAGTTGACCACGTTCCAGAATGCCTTGACATAAGCAGCCCGTTTCGACTGGTATTTGAGGTAGTAAGCGTGTTCCCACACATCCAGGGTAAGAATCGGAGTACCTTTTAACGTGTTGAAAGGCATCAGCATGTTGTCCTGATTGGCAGTGCTCTCAATGTAAAGCTCGCCCGTAGGTTTCTTTATCAGCCATACCCATCCGGAGCCAAATCTTCCTGTTGCAGCCGTTTCAAATTTAGTTTTGAAGTCAGCTACACTCCCGAAACTTTTTATCAATGCCTTTTCAAGTTCGGGTGAAAGTTGGGTTGTTCCGGCAGGTGCCATCATAGTCCAGAATAACAAATGGTTATAGTATCCGCCGCCGTTGTTACGCACAGAGGTCTGAATGTCTTTTGGTAATGTGTTGATGCTTTTCAGTAATTTGGTAATTTCCAGTTTGTAATATTGCGGATATTTTTCCAGCGATTTATTCAGGTTGTTGGTATAGGCAGCGTGGTGAGCATCGTGATGAATGCGCATGGTCGTGCTGTCGATGTAGGGCTCCAGCGCACCGTAAGCGTAAGGCAGATCGGGTAATTTATATTGTCCAAAGGAAAATAAAACACTGAATAGCATGATTGGGAGTAAAAAAGCAAATCGTTTCATAAGATTATTGAAGTTTATAAGTTTAAATATTCAGACATAAAAAAATAACAAGCAAAGGATAAAATTGTTTAGTTGATTAAACTTTTCAATGTTTTTTTAGTCAAACAAGATAATTATTAATAGAAGAGATGATTAGTTGGAATGTACTCCCCTCAACTTCCCGACAAATACTTCGAAAACAATACCCATTATGATAAAAAAGTTATTTTTCTTACCGTTGCTTATTCTTATTGCCATTACTGCACAGGCTCAGTATTCCATTCAGTCTGTGGTCGTTGATACTAAAACCGGTCACGCCATGGAGCGGGCAGGGGTGCGGTTGCTTAATCCTGTTGATTCCATGTTGATTACAGGACAAACCACAGATAGTACCGGACGGTTCACGTTACGCGATATTAAACCCGGGAAATATATCCTGAATGTAACCACTGTTGGTTACAACGACTTCTTTCAAAATCTGACCGTAGCCGATAAGGATGTGTTGTTAGATAAAATAGTGATGCAGGAAGATGCTCACATGCTCCAGCAGGTTAATGTTACCGGAACAGCTGTGCAGGTAGTTGTGAAAAATGATACGATTGAATACAACGCACAGGCTTTCAAAACCGCACAAAATGCAGCGGTGGAGGAATTGCTCAAAAAAATGCCGGGTGTGGAAGTCAGCCCAGAAGGAAAAATAACGGTGAATGGTCAGGAAGTAAAGAAGATATTGGTGGACGGAAAGAAATTTTTCGGAAATGATATCGAAATGTCAACCAAAAACATACCGGCCGATATGATAGATAAAGTACAGGTGATGGATGAAAAGTCGGAAATGGCCAAACTGACCGGTTTCGAAGATAATGATACCGAACGGGTGATAAATCTTACGCTGAAGCGGGACCGCAAACAGGGAGGTTTCGGCAATGTGCAGGCCGGAGCCGGACTGGATTCCAATCCCGAGTTCCGCCACGATGCCAATACTTTTCTGAATGTAATGAACGGAGAAACGCGTTCCACCATCACAGCAGGTGCCAATAATACCAATACCACCCGAAGCGGACGTGGAAGGGAAGGTTTCGGAGGAAGAAGCTCGGGTATTACAGCCACTCAAAATCTGGGTTACAACCTCAACACACCGGTGAATACCAAACTGATACTCGGAGGCGACGCTACATTCAATCATTCCGATAACCTGCAAACCTCCGAGAGCAATCGCGAAAACTACCTGCAGGGTACAACTTATACCAATCAATCAACAAGCGCTTCGAACCGCGAAAATTATCAGGGAAATATCCGGCTGGAAGCCGAATGGAAACCCGACAGCCTTCGTACGATTGTATTTCAGCCCAATATGGGATTCAATAAATCATCTTCTGCTTCCAATTCCAACTACCTGTATATGACCGAAAACGACAGTACCAGCTGGGGAAACACAAACAACAGAGGCGATGGTTCCTCCGTTAACGGTGGCTTAACGGTGATTTACAACCGAAAGTTTACCAAGCCGGGACGTACGTTTACCACCCGCGTTAATTCCGGTCTTTCGCAAAGCAATAACGATGGTCAGAACTTTACCCGTAAGTTTACCACCGATTCCACCATCATCGTCGATCAGCGCAGCGAAAATATTTCAAACAACTACAACCTGGGAATGCGTATGTCATTTGTAGAACCGCTCTGGAAAAACC
>CALMZF010000176.1 GCA_937870645.1 uncultured Paludibacter sp.
ATGTTAAAACGGTGACTGCACCCTACAAATATCCGCGAATAATCGAATTTGTGGAAGAGCTCCCAAAGACTATCAGTGGAAAGATTCGCAGAAAAGAAATCCGCGATTCCGACGCTAAATAGTATTTTATTTTAATCCTTCTGAACAGATATTCAGAAGGATTTTTTTTATGTGATTGAAAATTTCTTGCTACTTTTGTCGGATTTTATGTGTGCCTTTTATTTTAAAGTCAAATTACAGTTAAAAATATACGGTTAAATAATACCAGAAATATGAAAATCATCAATCTATCCGAAAAAAACTCAGTACTTCAGCATTATCTCAAAGAAATCAGATCTGTGGAAATACAGAAAGACTCCATGCGCTTTCGCCGTAATATGGAACGTATCGGCGAAATAATGGCATATGAAATAAGTAAAACGCTGAATTATAAGGCCGATAAGGTAAAAACTCCGCTGGGTATTAAAGAAACCACCAAAATTGAGGAGAAGTTAGTGGTTTCAACGATTCTTCGAGCCGGACTGCCTTTTCACAACGGTTTTCTCAGTTATTTTGACAATGCTGAAAATGCTTTTGTATCGGCTTACCGCAAATATAAGGACGCCCTCAAGTTTGATATTTTTATAGAATATATCGCATCGCCAAAACTTGACGGTAAAACTCTTATCATCACCGATCCAATGCTTGCCACCGGCGGCTCTATGGAACTGGCAATCGGAGCCTTACAGACCAAGGGTAAGCCCCGTAAAGTGATTATTGCTACCATTATTGCCAGTCAGCCGGCCATTGACTATATGCAAACTCATTTTGGCGACGATATTACTCTCTGGACTGCCGATATTGATCCCGAACTGAATGATCATTCGTACATTGTTCCCGGTCTGGGCGATGCCGGCGATCTGGCTTTCGGAGAAAAACTCTGATGCAGGACATTTAATTGACAAAAAAAACAGACAAGTGAACGTTCACCTGTCTGTTTTTTTATTAGAATAAATTCTGTTGTTATTTTTTGTAATAAGCCATTGCAGCAGGAAGTTCTTCCTGCAGGCGGGCAATTCGTTTTTCGTCCGAAGGGTGAGTGCTCATAAAGTCGGATACAGAGCCCGACTTGTCGGCTGACATACGTTGCCAGAAGGAAAGTGCATCGGTTGGATTATAACCGGCCATTGCCATAAATATCAACCCCAGCTTATCGGCTTCATATTCCTGTTTGCGAGAGTAGGGGAGCAGTACACCCAGTTGGGCACCAATTCCATACAGCGCGCCGATACCTTGCTGTACTGCAGCCGATTTACCAGAAAGAAGTACGCCTGTCAGCGCGCTGCCATATTGCAGCATCATTTGCTGGCTGAGGCGTTCGCTGCTGTGACGGGCTACCGCATGAGCAATTTCGTGTCCCATCACTACAGCCATACCTGATTCGGTGAGGGTTTTAGGTAAAATTCCTTCGAATGCAACTACTTTTCCGCCGGGCATACAGAATGCATTGACAGAGGTGTCTTTAACGAGATTAAATTCCCAGGCAAAATTGGCGATGTCGGCTTCGTAGCCATTGGCTTTCATATAAGTTTCTACAGCATTGGCAATGTTGGTGCCCACTCTTTTTACCATGGCAGTATTTGTTTTGCTGGTGGAAAGTGGCACAGAATCAATAAATTGTTTATAGCTTTGGAAACTCATGGCATTAATTTCGGCATCGGAGACCAGATTCAATTGTTTACGTCCGGTAAGCATTACACTTGAACAGGCGGTAAAAAAAACTGCAAGCAGTATCAACGGAAGAACTTTTTTCATGATTAAAATTTTAATAATTGAACGGTGTATATTTATCCTAAAAAATTATCTTTGCAAATCTAATAAAAGCTTTTGAATTATTATATTTGACCTGAAGTTTTATTTACAAAAATTATGCCCGGAATTTATCAGTAATATTCCCGGTGAAAAAAATACCCGTTGATGATAAAAAATTTCGTTTCTACCTATTGGAAATCCATGTTGGTGGTTCTGATCATTACTGTTCTTTCCGTTTATCCCTTTTCATCAGGTCTGAATATACCTCACTTTAAATTTCAGGACAAGCTCATTCATACCTTCATGTACGTTGCGCTCGCTTTTTTTCTCTGGTACGACACGTACAGTGCCTGCAATCCGAAATCCGGGGGACGATTATTGCTATCCATCATACTGCTTTTTCCGACCATTTACGGTGGTTTTATTGAGATTATTCAGGATTTATTTTTCCCGCCACGTACCGCTGAATGGCTCGACTGGGCAGCTGATATTGTCGGATCGGTAATTGGTTTTATGCTTGCATTATTTTTACTCCGTAAGAAATGGAAAAAGACGAACTATTAAAATATCAGATAGGCATAACCCTCATCAAAGGCATCGGACCCAACCTGGCCAAGAATCTGATAGCTTACGTAGGTTCTGTGGAAGGGGTTTTCAGGGAAAAGCGGCAAAATCTGGCCAAAATTCCCGGAATTGGTGAGGTGTTGTCTCGCGAAATTGTTTCGCAGGATGTGCAGGCACGAGCCGAAAAGGAAGTGAATTTTGTCGTTAAAAACAATATTCTGACGATGTTTTATACCGAAAAGTCGTATCCATACCGGCTGAAGGAATGCGCAGATGCTCCTGCAATGTTGTATTACAAAGGAGAACAAAATCTGAACAATTCAAAATTTATAGGCGTAGTAGGAACGCGAAAAGCCACCGACAACGGAAAAGATATATGCAGAAAGTTAATTCATGACCTGTCTTCGAAATTGCCAAATACAACGATTGTAAGCGGTTTGGCTTACGGGGTGGATATATGTGCCCACAA
>CALMZF010000177.1 GCA_937870645.1 uncultured Paludibacter sp.
TTTGCATCATTTTCGCCCGAATAGCGTATCCGTACATTGTCCACCGAGTAGGTGATGATGCGGTCAGCCAGCTTCAGATAAGCTTCAGTGGTGAACTTGAATGGCCGTCCCAGGGCACGAAAATAATAATCCCCACCCAGCACAAAATGCAGCGAACGTTGAGCCTTAATGTTTTTGTTGAGTTGAACCACCACATTTCCCTGACTGTCGGAAATGGTATCGCGAAGTTCCTTGTAGAATGGCGACTGATAATAAACACCGGTAGAAAAACGAAAACTGAAGTCTTTGTCCCAATGCGGCAGTACCGAGATGGCAGCCCGTGGGCTCACAATGAATTCACGGTTGAATGTCCAGTAATTGGCTCTCAGTCCACCGGTTACAGCCCAGAGTGCGGCATCGTTGTTCCACTTGTAGGTGTCCTGCAGGTAGGCAGTTGTTCGCCACGAACTCATGGTATTTTCAGCTTTCAGATTATAATACAGATCCACCACCTTGTCGTACCGGTAAGGCATGGAGTAACCGGCTGAGTCGCGCCATTCCCATTCACTAATTTTATCCGCAATAATTTCGCGTTGCAGCGTAGTTCCCCATTTAAGTATATGTCCCGAACGAATAAATTCTCCGGTATGAGCTATGCTTGCCACCGTGGCTTTCAGGCGGTTGCGGGCGTGTTCGTGATAGGTGCCGATGCCAAGCTGTGCACCTTTTTGTTGGGCCGTATCGGCATCCAGGTTAAGTTCGCTCAGCACATATTGCCCGGTGATGTCGTAGGTCTCGTTTTCGTTGGTGTGGAATGAAGTGGCGGTCAGTCCCAGTTTCAGGTCTTTTTCGGGCTTGAAATATAGCGTCAGCGCTCCAAAGGCGGTCTGGAAAAGATCTTTTTCTTTTCCATCAAAATAAATTCGCAGTTTTTCAGCTTTATTGTAAGTGCCGAATGCCGTTTCTCGCTCTTCGGGGGTAAACTGAAAATTGTTTTGTGAGAAGTTTCCCAAAAAGTTCACTTCCCAACGGGGAGCAAGCTGCCAGGTCAGATAGGTTTGGTAATCAATGAACGAAGGTTTGTATTCCCCTTTGGTATCCAGTGTGCCAAGCAGGTATTGTGATGTTTTGTAGCGTATGCCGTGCATCTGGGTAAACCGCTTACCGGCTGTGCCCACGTATGCTGATGCTCCCAGCAAACTTACCGACGCAGATGCTTCAAAACTTAGGGGTTTTTTGTACCTCACATCCAGTACCGAGGACATTTTATCGCCGTATTCGGCATTGAAACCACCGGATGAAAATCCAACATTCCCCACCATATCGGAGTTGATAAAACTCAGCCCTTCCTGTTGTCCGGCTCGTATCAGCAGCGGCCGGTACACTTCTGTTCCGTTGACGTACACAATGTTTTCATCAAAATTTCCACCACGCACGTTGTACTGCGAACTAAGTTCATTGGTTGAACTCACACCGGCAAAGGCAATGAGCATGGACTCGAAACTGCCGGTGCTGTTGGGCATGAGTTTGTATTTGGAGGGATCGATCGTCTCCATTGTCGAGGTTTGACGACGGATACTGGTAACGTTGACTTCGGCAAGTTCCTTGACGAGAACCGGCATAACCACGGTAATCTGAACCACCCGCTGGTCGGGCAAAATGGTGTGCCGGATGGTTTGATATCCAAGATGTGAATACACGAGGGTGACCGAATCGGTCAAAGTGATGCTGAGGTCGTAGTAACCGTTGTGATTGGTACTTGTTCCGTTGTTTTTTCCTTCGAAAAAAACACTGACATCTTCAATTCCCCGGTTATTGCTGTCGATGACATAGCCATACACCCGTACTTTGTGGTTCTGCCCCGACAGGCTGACCAGTGAAGTCAATGTTAACAGAATGATCAGTATGTTGGTTTTCATCAGATTACAGCTTGGTGCAGAATATAATAACATCCCTGATTAACGGAATAAACCGGTAAATGTTACTATCATTGTTTACTTTAAATAAGTTGCAAAAGTAATGATAATATGCCGTTTGTGCAAAAAAACAGTACTTGTTAATTTGGAAAACAGAAATTAGTAATCAAAACAAATTAATAGTTATATCTTTCAAAAGAGATAAATATGGAAGATAGAAGGAGAAAATTGAAACTAAAAGAAAGGTAAATTATTTCCGGATAATTTTTTTTGAACAGAACTGTTGGTTTCCGTACTGAATGATTGCCATGTAAATGCCCGGGGGAATATCTCCGAGCGGAACAGTTTTGCTTCCGGTAATTTTCTTTACGGGTATGCCGCTGATATTGAATAAAATGATCTGGTGAACTTCTTCGCTGGTCTGGATGCTTGTATAATCCACTGCGGGATTGGGATATACAGTGACTGCTGTCCTGTTAGAATTAATATCAATAATCCTGGTATTTACACGGGCTGTATCCAAATTACTGATCTGTATATTATCCAGCCAAAACGTTTTTCCGGTGAGAGCGGCCTGTTCTGCCACAAGACTGAACTGATCCACTGATTTCCAGTCGAATGAGTTCGTGGGATTGTACCAGGTACCGTTGTCCCATGAACCGCCTTCGGCAAACCGGGTTAACGGGATAAACACTTTGTGCCATTTATTGTCCCAGGCAGCTATTGTTTCATCCACGGTGAAATTCATTCGCCAGGGATGATCACCGGCAACTGCCGTTTTGGTATCGGTAAAGCGAAGTTGAAATTTTGCTCCCGGTGAATCACCTTTAATCATCATGCTGAGGGCGTAATTTTGCGCCCTGAGTTGTGAGAGGTCCTTATCGGGAGTGAAATTGAAGCCGACTGTGCCATACTGATTGCTGCCCGACCACATCAGGCAATAACGGCCGTAATTGGGAGAATTTACAGAATAAAAATCGACTGTACCACCCGACGCATAGCTGGCATCGGAGATATTTTCACCAATATAATCGGTGTAGATACTGAACCCAACTGAGTCCGGACGTTGAACGTAAGTCTGCTGTGGGGGTTCTGTAAGCCCTAAAGCCTGAATAAGAGGGATGTTGACATCGTATCTGAAGTCTTCGTTCGTCCCTTTTTCAAATAAACCGAATCCTCCCTTGTAATCCCAGATAGTCCAGGCGATATTTTTTTCTTCCAGGTATTTTCGCACTTCGCTGTACCAGAAACATCGGTCGGTATTTTTGCTGTTCGGAATATACACTCCGAATTCTCCGCAATAAAGCTTAATATCTCTTAACGTTCGGAATGCCACGGCAATGTCAATCAGTGATTTGACTTTAGCTACAGTTCCCTCGTTTTTGTAATTGTTGAGCGCACTTCCCACCCATGTCCCCACCAGGTCGGACGGCACCGCAGGCATTGTTGAAGCATTATAGGGAAAAGGTACGTTAGCCAGTGAAACCATGGAAGGCGATGGCCAGCTTGCACCCTGATGAGTGAACACAAACGGATCATAAAAATGAAACGTGTAAATCAGGTTATTGTCGGTGTAAACCGGCAGTGCAGCCAGCTCATTGTAACTGTTGAACCCTGCACCGCCTACAATTATGGTATGTCTGGTGTCAGATAAGCGGATGGCATTGATGGCCGATTGCTGTATTTGTCCCCATTTAGCCGTTGTCATTGCCGACCCGTTCGGTTCGTTCATTATTTCATAAAGAATGTAGTCAGAGCGGTCCTTGTATCGGTTTGCCAGCTGTGTCCATACTTTTACCAGCGCTGTTTCGAGGTTTGGGTTTTGGCTGGCCAGGTCATCGGATGTGTGATTATCAATAATAAGGTAGAGTTTGAGTTCTTCTGCCCAGTCAAGAGCCTGATCCAGCATGGAGAGAAATAAGGGGTCAATTGTGTAATCCGGATTACCGGAAGTCATGTGAAACAGATTGACAGGCAGTCGGATGGCATCGCATCCAAGACTTTTAATATTTTCAAAATCTTTTTTGGAGTATTGTGAAAACTGAATTTGCCTGGGACCTGAAGCCTGAAACCATCCGGTAATGTT
>CALMZF010000178.1 GCA_937870645.1 uncultured Paludibacter sp.
CCTTATAAGGTAAACATGCCTTTTGCTGTATTGGAGACAAAACAAAACAGGGTCATCTTCTCCGAAAACTCCAACCGCACACAACTCGGCTGGATGCCTAAATCCGACATACTCCGCTATTTCCTCGACACAGACAACGGACGCAGCCTCTTCACACTCGATCCGCTGACGGGTAAAACAACCCTGGTGGCTTCCGGCCTGCCTAAGGTTAGTTATATATTTTCACCCGAAGAAAAATACCTGTATTATTCCAAAGATGAAAAAATGGAACCGAAAAGTCCGAAAGGGCTTAACCGGCTCGTGTCACCCGAAGACCGCCAGGATTACTACCGGAGCCGGTATTTCATTTATCAGTATGACCTGGCTTCCGGCTTGTCGCAGCAACTGACTTACGGCGCAAATACGGCTAACATCAGCGACATCAGCCGCGACGGACGTTATCTGCTTATAAGGAGCAGCATGGAGACAGTTACCGAACAGCCGTTTTCTAAAAATACGATGATCATGCTTGATCTGGAAACCATGAAGACGGATACGCTCTGGAAAAATGAAAAATTTGCCGGAGGAGCTGATTTTTCACCTGATGGGAAACAAATTTTGATCAGCGGAGGTCCGGATGCTTTCAACGGAATCGGACTGAACATCAAACCGGGTCAGATAGCTAACAGCTACGATACGCAGGCATTTATCATGAACCTGGCTACCCGCAGTATTGATCCGATTACCAAAAACTTCAATCCGGCGGTGGAAGACCTGTGGTGGAACAAAAAAGACAACTGCGTTTATATGCGTGTACAGGACAAGGATTGTTTATCTGTTTACCGCTACACGCCGCTTACCCGTAAATTCGAAAAACTTCCGCTGAAAGAAGATCTCGTTCGCTCGTTCAGCATGGCCGATGAGGCACTCGTTGCCGCCTATTCCGGAAACGGATTGCGAAATTCCACCCGCGCTTACGTACTGAATCTGAAAAATCAGCAGTCAACCCTCGTTGCTGATCCATACGAACCCCGCCTGAGCAAACTTGAACTGGTCGAAGTGAACGACTGGAACTTTACAGCAGCTGATGGAACCGTTATTGAAGGCCGCTGCTACCTGCCGCCACATTTCGATCCGGCTAAAAAATATCCGCTCATCGTATATTACTACGGAGGTACAAGTCCCACGCAACGGACATTCGAAAGCACCTATCCGCTTCAGGTTTATGCAGGGATGGATTACGTGGTTTATGCCATCAATCCCAGTGGCACTACCGGCTACGGTCAGGAATTTGCAGCCCGTCACGTGAATGCCTGGGGCAAAATGACTGCCGATGAAATAATAGAAGGCACCCGGCAGTTTGTAGCCGCCCATCCGTTTGTGGATGGCAAAAAGATGGCCTGCATCGGAGCATCGTATGGTGGATTTATGACACAGTACGTGATTACCCGTACCGACATGTTTGCCGCGGCCGTTTCGCATGCCGGTATCAGTTCGCTGGCCAGTTACTGGGGTGAAGGTTACTGGGGCTATACCTACAGCGCCGGAGCCAGCACAGGCAGCTATCCCTGGAATAACAAGGAACTCTATACCGAACAAAGTCCGCTCTTCCATGCCGACAAAATCAAGACCCCGCTGCTATTGACGCACGGAACAGCCGACACCAATGTACCTCCTGGCGAAAGCATCCAGATGTACACCGCGCTTAAAATTCTGGGAAAACCGGTGGAATTCGTACAGGTGGAAGGTGAAAACCACATCATCCTTGATTTTAAGAAACGAATTGAATGGAACCATACTATCTATGCCTGGTTTGCCAAATGGCTGAAAAACGACTCAGGCTGGTGGAACGAACTTTACGGAGATAAATAGAAACATGCAGCCCCCAACCCCTCCCGAAATAAATTCGGGACAGGCTCTGAAGGGGGAGTGAAAAGTGTATATTGAAAATTTCATTATAATTATTATTGTTCGGATAAAACAAAACATGTAATGTCACCCAGATGGGACTGAAGAATGATACTTATTGCGGCGATATTATGGTAGAATGAAATATTCTACAATAAAAATATAGCCCCGTGGTTGCGACATTATTTGAAATAGATTATCAAAAAATGTTCTGGCGTTTTGTAAATTAATTGCCTCACAAACAGGATTTGATATATTAAAAAGAATACTTGTAAATAGTAGAAATAAATCTAACAAACATCCCTTAACTCCCCCTTCAGGGGGTTGGGGGGCTTTACTGAAATTATTATGCCACATCACGAACATAACCACTCGCACGGACACCTCCACAACCACGACCACGGTACAGAAAATATCGTTACCGCCTTTTTTCTGAACCTGGGTTTCACGGTTATTGAGCTGGTTGGTGGATTGCTGACCAACAGCATGGCCATTCTTTCGGACGCGGTGCATGATCTGGGCGACAGTGTGGCGCTTGGTCTGGCATGGTATTTTCAGAAATTTTCGCACAAAAAGCGCGATAACACCTACACCTACGGATACAAACGGTTTTCGCTGGTGGGCGCGCTAATCAATTCTGTGATCCTCATCACCGGCAGTGTACTGATACTTACCGAAACATTTCCCCGGCTGATACATCCACAGCAGTCCGATCCCAAGGGAATGTTTATCCTGGCGGTTATCGGGGTGGCGGTCAACGGCGCTGCGATGCTCCGCCTGCGCAAGGGCAGCAGCCTTAACGAAAAAGTGGTTTCGCTGCACATGCTCGAAGATGTACTCGGCTGGCTGGCTATACTCGTCGGTTCGGTGGTGATGTATTTCGTCAATGTTCCCGTGCTCGATCCCATCATGTCGCTGCTCATTTCTATATACGTACTCTTCAATGTGTTCAGAAACCTTCGCTCCATTGCCAGAATTATTCTGCAGGGAACACCCGATGCCGCTGAGCCCGATGAAATTACAGAGGAAATAAGCCGCATGGAGTCCATCGAAAGCATTCACGACCTGCATATGTGGAGCGTAGATGGAACTTACAACATACTCACCCTGCATGTGGTACTGAAAATGCCCTTAAACTTTGAGGAATTAGCCCGGCTGAAAGACAATATCCGCCGAATTTTATCCGAAAAGGGTTTTCAGCACGCGACCATCGAATTCGAAACACCCGACGAGCAGTGCCGGTATGAAAACTGCTGTGATTAGTTGGGAAATTTTGCCGCGATACTAAAAATCATCAGACCTGACAGTTCTTTTTTGAACACTGTCAGGTTTTTTTGTCTCATTGGTCATTTGGCAATAAGTTGGATGCCCGGTCTATTGATACTTTCCAAAAAACTGTGTAAATGGGAGTTTTCACGGAACTGTGTTTGGAATTGCCGTTTTTTATCTACATAGTTTTTAAGACATGTACAATATTCATGTGTATATTATGTATGTCAGAGTCAAACATGGTCAATATTCATGTGAATATTGTGTATGTCAGAGTTGAACATGATCAATATTCATGTGAATATTGTGTATGTCAGAGTTGAACATGGTCAATATTCATGTGAATATTGTGTATGTCAGAGTCAAACATGGTCAATATTCATGTGAATATTGTGTATGTCAGAGTTGAACATGATCAATATTCATGTGAATATTGTGTATGTCAGAGTTGAACATGGTCAATATCACAGGATCACTTGTTAATTTGTGGTGGCCATTTATTAAAGTGTGAGGTTCACTTTTTAAATCTTGGCACTTACTTGTCTATTTGTGACACTTATTTTTAAAAATGTGAGACTAACTCCAATAAACTTAGCCGTACTTAAAAATCATTATAAAAATGGTTTTCAAGTGGAAACGATATCTAAAACGGGCATTTATGATAGAGGAACAAACGGAGTTTTATTTGATTTAAAAAAAGGTTTTGACAGGAATAAAACAAGCTGTAGCTAATAAATACTTATCTTTGTCTTAGGAAATCAAACATC
>CALMZF010000179.1 GCA_937870645.1 uncultured Paludibacter sp.
GCGGGTGGCGAGATCTTTCTTGCTGTCGTTGATGTGCATGCCTTTCAGGTAGCGAAAACCAATCACTTCGTCAAACTTGCGGAATGTATCGGCAAATCCTTCGGGTGTACGAAGCTCGTAGCCTGCTGCCAGTGAATGAGCCGTATCGATGCAGACACCCACACGGCTTTTATCTTCCACTTGTTCAATTATTTGTGCTATTTGCCCGAACGTATGCCCCATATTCGTGCCCTGGCCGGCTGTGTTTTCAATCACTGCGGCTACGCCGGTAGTTTTATCCAGCGTCATGTTGATGGATTCTGCAATCCGGGCAAGGCATTCATCAGGCGAAATCCTATTGAGGTGGCTGCCGGGATGAAAATTCAGCCGGTCCAACCCCAGTTGCTCGCAGCGTTGCATCTCGTCCAGAAACGCAGCCCGTGATTTGGCCAGCGGTTCTGCTTCCGGACTGCCCAGATTGATCAGGTAGCTGTCGTGAGGCAGGATATGTGCAGCCTTGAAGCCGTATTCTTCACACCGCTGTTTGAATAGTTCGATACTTTTTTCCGACAAAGGCGGTGCTATCCATTGTTTCTGGTTTTTGGTAAAAAGGGCAAATGCTGTTGCCCCGATCTTGTGTGCGTTGAGTGGTGCGTTTTCCACACCTCCTGCTGCACTGACGTGTGCTCCGATGTATTTCATTTGTAATAGAAGCCCCCTAACCCCCAGCCTCTCCCTATTCCGAAGCTTCGGAACCCTCTCCACAAGGAGAGGGACTTTTAAAGAATGGGAATTAGGAGTAGTTTTTAGTAGTTTTAGGATATTTGACGAAAGTCCGTTAAGAGATTATCGATTTATTATATGTAAAAACATAAAATATCAATAAGATCCTGATAAACGTCTGAAAAATTTGATTTCAAATTTGTAATTTAAAAAGTAAAACAGATTTATCCGCTAAAAGTTTAAAAAATAACCGGATGAAATTTAAATAATACAATTCAACATGTTGATAATGAAGTTGTAAAGTGGCCAGTAAGGGATTAAATTCTCACAATTTGAAAACAATATATTATCTTTGTACGTTATTACGCAAGTATATTCAATAAAACACCATTATGTCAGACGATATATTAGATGAAATAACCCAAAGCGATTATAAATACGGTTTTACCACCGATATTGAAACGGATGTAATCCCGATGGGACTGAACGAGGACGTGATCCGCTTGATTTCGGCCAAGAAGAACGAGCCCGAATGGTTGCTGGATTTCAGGTTGAAATCCTACAGACACTGGCTCACGATGCAGATGCCGACCTGGGCGCATTTGACCATACCGGAAATTGATTACCAGAATATGTCCTATTTTGCAGCACCCCGAAAAAATGCACCGAAAAGTCTGGATGAAGTGGATCCGGAATTGCTCAATACCTTTAATAAACTCGGCATTCCCCTCGATGAACAGAAAGTGCTATCGGGAATGGCTGTGGATGCGGTTATGGACAGCATTTCGGTGAAAACAACTTTCCGTGAAAATCTGGC